>JANJTI010000321.1 GCA_024711185.1 Brevundimonas sp.
CATGAACACCTCCGGCATGTATCGCGGCGCCGTCGCCAGCGACCGGCCGGCCGCCGTGGCCATCTACGCCGACGAGGACGTGCGGCCGTGAGCCGCCGCGCCGACACGCCGGGCGTCATCGCTCCGCCGCCGCTGATCTACTTCGCCTTCCTGCTGGCCGGCTGGGGATTGCTCAAACTCGGCCGGAGCGAGCTCGGCGCCGAAGCCGGCCTCGGCTGGCTGGCCTGGGGGTTCGGCCTCGAGACCTCCCTCCGCCGCGGCGTCGCCATCGCGCTCATTCTCGGGGGCCTGATGCTGGACGGCGCGGCGGCCGGCTATTTCCGCCGCATCGGCACGGCGGTCGAGCCGTGGAAGCCCTCGACCGCGCTGGCCACCAGGGGCCTCTACGGCCTGAGCCGCAACCCCATCTATCTCGGCTTCGCGATCACCTACCTCGGCCTGTCGATCGCCATGGACAGCGTCGCCGCCGCGCTGCTGTTGATCCCCTGCCTCTGGGTGGTCGACCGCTTCGTCATCCAGCGCGAGGAGCGCTATCTCGCCGCAAGGTTCGGCGCCGACTACGAGGCCTACCGGACCCGGGTGCGGCGATGGCTGTGAGCGACGACGAGCTGTCGGAGATGGCGCTGGAGGAGCTGGACGCTGCCTGCGCCCTGCCGTGGCCGGACATTCGCAAGATCACGCCGTGGGGCGACAGCTTCACCGGGTTCGCGCCCTCGGGCCGCGAGGTCGAGATCGAGCGCCGCTACCTCTGGGCCCACGAGCCGGAGGGGTCGGTGGCCGTCGAGGTCGAGGTGCGCGCGGTCGGGGCGCGTCAGGGGGCCGAGGCGCGGGCTCTGATCACGCCGAACGCGTGAGCCGTTAACCTTTCCCGTTGCCAAGCGTGGCCGTCGCGGCAGAATGCCGCCGCCGGAACACGGCGACGCCGACGGGAGGACCCATGTCGTACGGCAGCGACTACGTCACGGCCGATCCGGCGGACGCGCCGCTGGACGCGCCCCTGCTCGTCGGCGCCGACCCCGTGCTCTGGCTGGCGCTCGGCTTGCTGCTGCTCGCCGCCGGCCTGTTCGGCTGGTGGCTGGGAGCCCGCTCCCGGTCGCGGGAGGGCGACGCCACGGCCGCGATCTGGAAGGCCGTCGACAAGGCCGCCAAGGAAGCCATGAAGGCCGACGATCACGCCCTCCGGAGTCGGACCCAGCACCTGCTCGAGACGCTGGACCAGCGACTGGGCCGCACCTTGGCCGTCGCCGTCGCCGGTCCGGAGGAGGACGACGGCCTGGCCGACCGCGTCGGCGCCCTGCGCGCAGCGGTCGGCGGGCGCCGGCGTCACGACCCCGCCCCCGGCCCCGACGGGACCGACCCACCGGATGTCGCCCCGGCGCCCGGCGGCCACGACCAGCCCGCAGCACCGGACGAGCACGACGCCGGCGACGCACAGCCCCCGAACGTCGCCTCCGCCATCACCATCAACGTCACGGGCGGCGCCGGACAGGACGGCACAAGGCGCCGCCATCCGCCCCGACGCGAGATGACGGCCCGCGAGCAAACCGACGCCCTGCGCCTTGCCGTGGCGGCCTTCAACGAGCACTGGCGGCATGAGTCGCGCCGCGTCGGCGAGTTCCGGGCGGCCCTCGCCGAACTGGCCGGCTCCGGAGAGCGCGGATCGCGAGCCGGCCGCGGCTGAAGCCGGCCGGCGGTGGTTCCCCCGCTCCGCGAAACCGGCTAGGCCTCGGGCATGAAACTCGCCTCGCTCAAGCACGGCCGCGACGGCCGCCTCGTCGTCGTCTCCGACGATCTCGCCTGGTTCACCGACGCCTTCCTGATCGCGCCGACGTTACAGGCGGCGCTGGACGACTGGGAGCGGGTCGAGCCCGACCTGCGCGCCCTCGCTGAAAGCCTTGAGCACGGCGGCGTGCCGCGCGGCCGCTTCCACGAGCGCGAGGCCGCCTCGCCCCTCCCCCGCGCCTACCAGTGGGCTGACGGCTCGGCCTATGTGAACCACGTCGCCCTCGTGCGGCAGGCGCGCGGCGCCGAGATGCCCGAGAGTTTCTGGACCGATCCGCTGATGTACCAGGGCGGTTCGGACAGCTTCCTCGCCCCGCGCGATCCGATCCCGCTCGCCGACGAAAGCTGGGGCTGCGACCTCGAGGCCGAGGTGGTGGTGGTCACCGGCGACGTGCCCCAGGGCGTCAGCCGCGAGGAGGCGCTGTCGCACATCCGCCTCGTCGGTCTCGTCAACGACGTGTCCCTGCGCAACCTGATCCCGGCCGAACTGGCCAAGGGGTTCGGCTTCGTCCAGTCCAAACCCGCCTCGGCCCTGTCGCCGGTGCTGGCGACGCCGGACGCGCTGGGCGAGCGCTGGAAGGACGGCAAGCTGCACGGGACCCTGTCCGTGCAGCTGAACGGCCAGGACTTCGGCCGTGCCGACGCCGGCGTCGACATGACCTTCGACTTCGGGACCCTGATCGCCCATCTGGCCAGGACGCGTTCGCTCGGGGCCGGCTCGATCATCGGCTCGGGCACCGTCTCCAACCGCGACGCCGACGGCGGCCCGGGCAAGCCGGTCTCCGAGGGAGGGCTCGGCTACTCCTGCATCGCCGAGGTCCGCACGGTCGAGACCCTCCTGCGCGGCAAGCCGGAAACCGGCTTCCTCAAGCACGGCGACACGGTGCGGATCGAGATGCTGGACGAGAAGCATCACTCGATCTTCGGCGCGATCGAGCAGACGGTGGCGGCTGCGTGATCTCCCGCCTGAAGGCCGGCTTGTACGGGGGCGCGCTCCTGCTCGCTGGCGCCGTGGCCGTGACCTCCGCCCCGGCCCAGGAACCGGCGGGCGGCGACTCTACGTCAACTTCCGATCGGCCCCCTGACCCCCCGCGGCCGCTACAGAACCATACTGCGGGGCGCGGGGGTCTCGGTGCGGCGCCGTTGCGAGGGCGCTGACGCGCTCAGAGTCGCCACGCAGGCGCCGCGGCGGGCGGCGGCGACGCCCACGTCCCGGCCATGACCTGATCCGCCTGCGATTGCCTCGACCCGCGCCGCGCGCTACCTGTCGCGCCTGCCGTCCACAGGCCTGTGCGGGCGTGGTGAAACTGGTAGACGCGCCGGACTCAAAATCCGGTTCCGAAAGGAGTGTCGGTTCGAGCCCGACCGCCCGCACCAGCATCTTTACGGCGAGGATGGCCGCGGGGGGAAGCCGCCCCGGAGGCCGTCAGGGGCGGCCCAGTTCGCGCGCCATGGCGGCGAGCGCGGTCCGCTTGGCGGGCGGCAGGCGGCCGGCGAGGCGGGCGATCTGCAGCACCGCCGCCGCCTCGGCGGGCGGCGCCGCATCCCCGTCGAAGGCCTCGCCGATGAGTTCGGATAGCGGAACGCCCAGCGCCTCCGACAGGCGCACGAGACGTCCGAAGGGCACGGCCGTCTCGCCGGTCTCGTAACGCTGGATGAGCTGGAGCCCGACGCCGGCGGCGGCGGCGACGTCGGCGAGGCGCAGGCCGGCGGCGGCGCGAAACAGGGCGAGACGCTGGCCGAGAAGCCGGTTGCTGCGAGCCTCAGCCGCGGGGTCGGTCTGGCGCACCGTGGACATCGTCGGATCACCTAGCGCAGCCGTTCCACCGTTTTGCGTCGGCGAGGCCTCGATTCCTTGTCACTTCCCCGACGGCTTTGCGACCGTCACAGGCCGGGCGGTCCGAACACCCAGGTCAGCCAGCCGCCGAGCGCCAGGAAGACGCCGAAGGGCAGGCGGTCGGCCCCGGACACCCGGCGACCGGCGGCGGCGCGGCCGGCCACCACGCTGAGCCCCGCCAGCGCCGCCCACAGCAGGACGCCGGGCAGTCCCGTCCAGCCGGTCCAGGCCCCGATCGCCGCGAGGAGGACGGGATCGCCGCCGCCGAGGCCCTCGCGCCCCCGCACCTTCCGGTAGACCCACGCCAGCAGCCAGAGCACGGCGAAGCCCGCCACCGCCCCGATCAACGCCTCCACGATCCCGAGCCGATCCAGCGCAGCGGCTGCGGCGATACCGGCGGCGAGCAGGGGCAGGGTGAGACGATCCGGCAGCCAGTAATGCTTGCCGTCGACGAGGGCGATGAGCAGCAGATGCCAGCCCAGAAGCGCCGTCAGCAAGGCCGCCCCCCACGAGGTCTCGAGCAGGCCCGCGGCCACGCCGACGCCGCCCGCGACGGCGGCGGCGAGCGCATGGCGGCCGGGAAACGGATCCGGGCGGCGCGAGGCGTCTCCGGGCAGGCGGCGCGCAAGGCTCGCCAGGGCCGGCCCCGCGGCCAGCCCCGCCAGACCCAGTCCGGCGACGATCACGGGCGAGAGGTGCGGCGCCATGGCTTCTCCTTGCCGGCCTCGTCGCGCCGGCCGCTCCGCGCCGCTACCGCAGCATTGTGACGATCCGGCCGTGTCGGGAGCGAGTTTCACCGAACGGCGAAGACAAGTTCACACAAGCGCGGCGCAACCGTCACCGTTCGGCGGCCGCGGTGTCACACCGGCCGTCTAGCCAAGCCCCGGGCAGGGGTGGTCCCGGTCGTCACGACGTGACCGGGCGTCGGGTCGCACCTGTCGAGCCATTTTCCCTGGACCAGACACGGTGAACACGATGACCGGCCTCCGACTGACGACCCTGCTGGCGATCTCCGCCAGCGCCCTCGCCCTCGCCGCCTGCGGCGGCGGC
>JANJTI010000337.1 GCA_024711185.1 Brevundimonas sp.
GATCTGGGCGATGCGGGCCTCGATCGACTCCTTGGCGCCGACGCCGTCGACGATGGTGGTGTCGTCCTTGGTGATGGTGACCTTCTTGGCCTTGCCGAGCATGTCGAGGGTGACGTTCTCGAGCTTGATGCCGAGGTCTTCCGAGATCACCTGGCCGCCGGTCAGGACGGCGATGTCCTCCAGCATGGCCTTGCGGCGGTCGCCGAAGCCCGGGGCCTTGACGGCGGCGACGCGCAGGCCGCCGCGCAGCTTGTTGACGACGAGCGTGGCCAGGGCCTCGCCCTCGATGTCCTCGGCGATGATCAGAAGCTGACGGCCCGACTGCACCACGGCCTCGAGGATCGGCAGCATGGCCTGCAGCGAGGACAGCTTCTTCTCGTGGAGCAGGATGAGCGGCTCCTCGAGCTGGGCCTCCATCTTGTCCGCGTTGGTGATGAAGTAGGGCGACAGGTAGCCGCGGTCGAACTGCATGCCCTCGACGACGTCGAGTTCGGTCTCGGCGGTCTTGGCCTCCTCGACCGTGATCACGCCCTCGTTGCCGACCTTCTCCATGGCCTTGGCGATCATCTCGCCGACCTCGAGGTCGCCGTTGGCCGAGATGGTGCCGACCTGGGCGATCTCCGAATTGGCCGAGACCTTCTTGGACGAGGACTTCACGTTGTCGACGACCACGTGCACGGCCTTGTCGATGCCGCGCTTCAGGTCCATCGGGTTCATGCCGGCGGCCACGGCCTTCAGGCCTTCCTGCACGATGGCCTGGGCCAGCACGGTGGCGGTGGTGGTGCCGTCGCCCGCCTTGTCGTTCGTCTTCGACGCGACTTCGCGGATCATCTGGGCGCCCATGTTCTCGAAGGCGTCCTCGAGTTCGATCTCCTTGGCCACCGAGACGCCGTCCTTGGTCGAGCGCGGGGCGCCGAAGGACTTCTGGATCACGACATTGCGGCCCTTGGGACCGAGAGTGACCTTCACCGCATTGGCGAGGACGTTGACGCCGCGCAGCATCTTCTCGCGCGCGTCGGTGGAGAACTGAACTTGTTTGGCGGCCATGTGGCTGCTCCTATCTTGTGGTTTCTGTGAGGAAATCGGGTCGCCGGGTGCTTAGGACAGCACGCCCAGGACGTCCGATTCCTTCATGATGATCAGGTCTTCGCCGTCGATCTTGACCTCGGTGCCCGACCACTTGCCGAACAGGAAGCGGTCGCCGGCCTTCAGCTCCAGGGCGTTGACCTTGCCGGAGTCGTCGCGGGCGCCCGGGCCCACGGCGACCACTTCGCCTTCCTGCGGCTTCTCCTTGGCGGTGTCGGGGATGATGATCCCGCCCTTGGTCTTGGATTCCTCTTCCACGCGCTTCACGAGCACGCGGTCGCCGAGCGGACGAAACGCCATCTGTGTGTTCTCCCAAAGGTTCTCGATGAACGCTCCCGCGGGGCCGCTTTTTGGCAGCCGCCGGGCGAGAGTGCTAACGCGAGCGGCAGGTAGGGCTCCGCCCCGCCAGCGTCAAGCGGGGGCGCGATCGAATTGTCGCCGCAAGGGGGCGGGGCGATGAACGGCCCGTGAACCGCCACCTCCGGGCCCGTACAGGGTCCGCGCGGCATAATCGTCGGTCCATGCCGCCTCCGGGCGCCGTCAAAGGAGCAATCCGATGCGAACTTCCATGAAGACCCTCGCCGCCGGCTCGGTCGCCGCCCTCGCGCTCGGCGCCGCTGCGGCGCCGGCCAGCGCCCAGTCGTACGGCTACGGCGGCGACCCCCTGATCGACGTCATCATCCGCGGCGTCGCGGCCGCGACCGGCGACAACGGACGCTACGGCTACCAGAACGGAACCTACCGCGGCCCGGACTGCCAGTACTACCGCGACGGCCGCTGCTACCGGAACCTGGGTCACTGGGAGCGGGAGCACGGCATCAACAGCCGCGACCGCTATTACGGCCGTGAGGCCTACGGCCGGTATGTCGAGGGCCGCACCTACCCCGGCCGCGGCTACTACCGCGACGGCCGCTTCTGGCGGAACCATGGCCAGTGGCGCAGCGCCCAGAACCACAACCGCCACGACCGCGACTACCGCTACGATCGTCGCTGGTGACAGCGGCCGCCATCCCCGGCCGGGCGAGTCCCGGTCGGGCGTGGGCGGAGAGGCGGGCGCCGGGGACGGCGTCCGCCTTCTTTTATGCGCCATCGGCGGCGGGATATCGCCGCCGGGCCGCGGGCCGCGGGCGACGTCGACCCTCCGGACACGGAACGAAGGCCGCCGTCAGAGATTTCTCCGGGTGATCCGTGTTCGAGGAAGCGGCCGGGCCGCCTCCCGAACCGTTCGGAAGTCTTTGACAGGAGTGGATCGTGATCATCAGACACCTTCAGGCCGGCCTCGCGGCGACGGCCCTGACCGCCGCGGCCGCCGCAGCCCCCGCGCAGGCGCAGGACGCGCCCGCTCCCGCCTCCCCCACCCCCCCGGCCCGGGCCGAGGCGCCCGTCGTCGTCGAGCGCGCGCCCAACGGCCGGGCGACCTCCGTCCGGATCGGCGGGACCGTCTACAAGGTGTGCATGAACGAGAGCGAGGACGGTTGCATCCAGCCCC
>JANJTI010000140.1 GCA_024711185.1 Brevundimonas sp.
ACGAGGGCGTCGCCGGGATGGCAGTGCTCCCGCTTGAGGGCGGAGCTGGTGGTGATCACCTCGACGCCGGGAAAACGCTGCGCCGCCCAGCGCCGCTTCTGGGCCTCCGCCCAGCCGCCCCGCGGCAGGCCGGTCAGGATCACCGGCTGGCGGTGGCGCACCGCCTCGTACAGCTCCATCGCGTCGGGCAGCAGCTCCAGCCGACCGAAGAAATCCTCGGCCGAGGCCAGCCGGGCCCAGAAAGCTCTCAGACCGAACCGCGCCTCGAAGGCCCGCGGCGGCATGCCGAGAACCTCCGCGGCGCCGCGGTCGAAGTCCGCCAGCACCCCGTCGCAATCGAGATAGATGCGCGGCTCAGCTCTCGGCGCCTTCGGCACGGCTTCGGGCCCGCCGGTCAGCGATGGTCGCCGGCGTCGTCGCTGCGCCGCACGCCGTTGTCGCGGGTCGAGTGTCGCTGGAACTGGCTTTCGCTCCAGATCGTCACCACGGCGTCGCCCTCAACGGCGACCGCCCCGGCCGGGACCATGCGCACGGCGCCGTCGGCCGAACGGACGAGGAAGTGCACGGCGCGGCCGGCCTCGTTGCGGGTGATCTCGACGATCTCGCCCAGATCCGCGCCGTCGGAGCCGCGGACGACCACGCCCGTCTGCAGGGCGGCGTCGACCGCCGCGCCGTCGCGATCGGCGCGCAAGCCGGCGCGGGCGTTGACGTCGGCGTCGACGTCCGGCGCGGCGTCCTGCGCCAGTCGGCGGCCGCTGGAGACGGCGCCGCGGGTCTGGTCCCGGGCGCCCCGGAGCGTGTCGCCCACCTGACCGGCGACGGGTCCCGCTGCGGGTCGATCGATACGGCCGCTGACCCCGCCAGCGACCTGGCCGCCGAGCCCGCCGGCGATCTGGGCCGCCGCGGGTCCGGCCGCGATCAGGGCGGCGGCGGCGGCGGTGCAGGCAAGAATTCGGGTCATGGATCAAGCATCCTTCTGCAGGCCCCCTGCCCGGTCGCAGAACGGACCCGCGAGCCCGCCGTTCCCGTCGCCTCCGCCGCGACGCCGGAACCCCGGCGCAGGAGTTCACGTTCCGGTCGGCACGATGGAGGCCGCCATGAAGCAGCTTATGAAACTCACCACCGCCCTCGGCGCCGTTTTCGCCCTCGGCCTCGCCGCGCCCACGGCGGCGGACGCGCAGAACCCCGGTCGGGGCGGCGAGAAGGGACGCGGACAGGAACAGGCCGCCGAACGCGGCGGCAACGGCCACGCGGATCACGAGTCCGACCGCGGCCGGGGCGCGCGGCGCGAGGAGGTCCGGCAGGTCGAGCGCCAGGCGGGTCCGCCGGAGACGCGCGGACGCAGCTCCGAAGCGCCGGGCAAGAGCGCCCGCGAGGTGCGCGGGCCTGACCGCGCGGAAATCGTCCGGCGCAACGCGGACCGGCGACCGGAGACCGATGCCGCCGACCGCCGCGGATCCCTGCCGGCGCAGGCCCGGGGCGTGGACCGCGGACCCGATCGCGACGGCGACGACCTTGCCGACCTGTTCCGGCGCGACGGCCGTCGCGGCCTGATCGACGGCTGCCCCCCGGGCCTCGCCAAACGGAACAACGGCTGCCTGCCTCCGGGTCAGGAGCGCCAGCTCGCCCGCACCGGCTCCGACTGGCTCTGGCGCGGCATGGGCGACGCCCGCTACCGGTTCGACGACCGCTATCGCTACCAGCTCGACCCCCGCGGCGGCGTCCTCGGATGGGTCCCGGCCCTCGGCGGCGCCCTCGCGGTCGGGCAGCCGTGGCCGGCCCAGTACACCGACTGGCGACCCGTTCCCGACTACTACGGCCGCTACTACGGGCTCGATGACCGGTACCAGTACCGCTACGCCGACGGCGCCCTCTACGGCGTGGATCCCTCGACCCAGGCCATCGGCCAGATCGCGGCCCTTCTGACCGGCCAGCCCTGGACCGTGGGGCAGGCGATGCCGGCGGGGTACGACGTCTACAACGTGCCGTACGACTACCGCTCCCGCTACGCGGACACGCCGGACAGCCTGTATCGCTACAGCGACGGCTACGTTTACCAGGTCGATCCCACCACGCGGCTGGTCATGGCCGCCATCCAGCTGCTCACCTGAACCACCGCAGGAGATCCGAGATGCGATCCGTCCCGCTCGCCGCCGTGGCGGCCCTGTCCGCCCTCGCCCTCGCCGCCTGCGGCGACCGGGAGACCGAGGCGACCCCGTCGACCGCGGCCCCGGCCGCCGCCGACCGCAGCCTCGCGGCCGCCCTCGACGGCGACGACGGCTACGACACCCTGGCCGGGATCGCCGCCAATGCGGGCCTCGCCGATGTGTTCGAGGGCGTCGGGCCGTACACGGTGTTCACCCCGGCGGACGCGGCCTTCCAGGGCGACGGGGCCGTGGACTTCACCGCCGACGACCGGCGCACCGAAGGCGCGGCCGTGGTCCGCGCCCATGTGGTGCCCGGGGCGCTGACGCGGCAGGACATCATGGCCGCCATCGACCGCTCCGGCGGTGACGGCGTCGCCATGCGCACCATGTCCGACGGTCTGCTGACCTTCTCGCGCGAGGGCGACGCCATCGTGGTCGTCGCCGGGGACGGCGCCCGGGCGCGTCTGGTCGGCGAGGAGGCGGTGGTCCGCAACGGCGTCGTCCAGCCCGTCGACGCCCTGCTGACCAGCCCGGCACCGGCGGCCGGGGGGTAAGTAGCCGGGCGCGCTGCAAGGCGCGCCCCCTTGGCCTCCGCTCCGCGCGCTCATTGTTTCATCGCTTCGGGCATGGGAGATATCCCCGGACGGGGAAGTAGCCGAAGGTGGTCGCGTCCCTCGGCTGACCGACAGTGCTGATCTCGGCGAACGACCAGGCACCGTTCCGGTTCGACGGCCGGGGAGACGGCCGTCGTGAGCAGACGAAAACGCTGTCCGCAAATGCCGTCCTCGGTGACCCGGGGCTCATGAATGACTATGCGCAAACCCTCCGCAGTGCAGAAGGTCACTGGCGTGAAATCGGGATTACTCTCCCGAATGGCCGCCGTTGGGGGGTGGCTCAGCGTCCGTTCCGCAGCAAGAGCACGCTGCGCGGACTCAAAGCTCCCGGGCGATGGACGGTAGGTCACGGTGGGGACGCAGGACGCGAGCGCCAGGGAGGCTGCAACGACGAAGCCCCTGCCGAA
>JANJTI010000171.1 GCA_024711185.1 Brevundimonas sp.
AGATACTTGACGGCGTTGTCGATGAGGTTGCTGAACACCTGCTCGATGGCCAGGCGGTCGCTGTCCAGCCACGGCAGCGGCTCGACGACGATCTCGGCCGACGCCGCCTCGGTCTGGTGACGGACGCTGTCGGCGATCCCCCCGATCATTCGCGTCATGTCGAGACTCTCCACCACCAGCGCACGCCGTCCCTCACGGGACAGTCGCAGGATGGCGTTGATCAGCCGGTCCATCTTTTCTGTGGAGGCGCGGATGAAGCCGATCGCCTCCGGAACGTCCTCGCGCACGGCCGCCACGGCGTCGGGATCGAGGGACTTCGGCGCGCGATGTGCGATCGTCGCGACCTGCCGGTCCAGCACCCTGTTGGCCTGCTCCAGCTCCGAGGTGTAGCCCATCACGTTGACGAGCGGCGCGCGCAGGTCGTGGCTGACGATGTAGGCGAAACGCTGGATCTCCTCGTTGGCCCGCGTCAGGTCGGCGGTCCGGTCGCGAACCTTGTTCTCGAGACTGGCGTTCAGCCCGGCGACGGCGTCCCGGGCCTGCTGGATTTCGAGCACATAGCGGCGCACCAGCCAGGCGCTGACCGCCGCAAGGACGATAATCACGAGCGCGCCCAGGGCGTTGGCTGCGACCGTGACCGCGCCGGCCCATTCCGTCTGGCGGGTGCGGAACTGCAGGCGCGTCTCGAGGATCTCGTCGATCACGGCGATTTCGGCGCGCATGCCGTCCATGAGCACCTTGCCACGCCCGCCACGGACGAGGGCGACGGCCTCGCCGATACGACCGGTGCGGGACAGCAGGACCGTGCGGTCCATCAGCGCCAGCCGCTCGTCCGACAATTCGCGGATGCGCTCCGTGCGGGGCCCCAGATCGGGATCGCCCCGGGTCTGCGCCGACAACTCGTCGAACAGTTGCGGCAGCTCGCGCCGCGCCTCCTCGTGGACCGACAGATAGTCGGCGCGGCCGGTCAGCATGAAGCCGCGCTGTCCGGTTTCGGCATCGACCAGTCGCGTCAGCAGCCGCTGCGACAGCATGCGGGTCTGCTGGGTCCGGTCGACGGTGTCGTTGAACTCGGCCGTGCGGCGGATGAGCACGAACACGGCGATGTTGATCGCCAGCAGCAGGACGATGGCGACGGTCAGGAGGGCGGCGACCCGGCGGCCGAGGCCGGGCGTGCGCACGAAGCGGCCGAAGGCCCGGAGGGTGTCGTGCGGCGCCGAAAACATCGGGCGCGAGCATTAGCGGGGGGATTGTCCCTGTCCAGTCGCGTCCTGGGAGAAACCGTCGCCGTTGGGCGGATTCAGGGTAAAGGATGGGCCCATTCGCTGACGGGGGAGAAGGCGCATGGTCTGGTGGTGGTGGATCGCGCCCGCGGTCGTGGCCCTGCTGGGGCTTGTCCTGCTGCTGAGAGGTCTGGCGGCGCTCTTTCGCGGCCGGTTCGCGGGCGGGCTGCTGGGCGGCGGCGTCGGCGCGGCGATGATCGCCGCCGCGACCGTCGCCGGCCTGCTGGCGCTGGACGTGCAGACCTATGCGCGGCTGACCTACGAGCGCCCGGTCGCGACGGTCGAGATCCGCCGGCTGGGGCCGCAATTCTTCGAGGCGACGGTTATTCAGCCGGATCGGGGCGAAGACATGCCGGCCGCCGCCAACCTTTATCCGCTGCATGGAGACGAGTGGCGCATCGAGGCCCAGGTGCTGAAGTGGAAGCCCTGGGCCAATGTGCTGGGGCTGGACGCGCAGTACCGGCTGGACCGCTTGTCCGGTCGCTACCGCTCGATCGAGCAGGAGATCAACGCCGAGCGCAGCGTGCATCCGCTGGCCGGAGGCGACGCGGGCCCGGACTGGCTGCCGTGGCGGCTCGACGCCTGGGAGCTCGCGCGGCGCCACCGGCGTTACGTCGACGCCGTCGACACCCTCTACGGAGGCGCCGCCTACATGCCGATGGCCGACGGCGCGCGCTATGAAGTGTGGATCACCCAGTCGGGCCTGATCGCCCGCCCGGCTAACGACGCGGCGCGGGAGGCGTCGGCCGGCGGCTGGACGGAGGCGGACTAGCTGCCGGTCGTGCGCCTGCGAGGCGGCGGAGCGCCTCAGACGCTTCCGATGGTCCGCAGCCGCGCCTTGGGGTGGACCTCGTTCTGGCTCATCACCACGGTCTGCCCCCGGAAGCGCTCGATGATGGAGCGGACGTAGGGGCGGACCTGCGGGCCGGTCAGCAGGACGGCGGTCTCGCCGGCCATGGCGGCCCGCTCGAACACGTCGCGGACGGCGCGGATGAAGTCCTGCAGCCTAGAGGGCGCCATGGCCAGCTGGCGCTCCTCGCCCTGGCCGACGAGGCTGTCGGCGAAGGCCTGCTCCCACTCCGGCGACAGGGTGACGATCGGCAGGGCCCCGTCGTCGCCCTTGTGCTGCCAGCACAGCTGGCGGGCCAGGCGAGCGCGGACGTGCTCGACCAGGGTGGTGACGGAGGAGGTGTGCGGGGCCGCCTCGGCGAGGCCCTCGAGGATGGCCGGGAGGTCGCGGATCGAGACCTTCTCGCGCAGCAGGGACTGCAACACCCGCTGCAGGGTGGTGACGGTGACCACGGTCGGGATCAGCTCGTCGACCAGCTTCTTCTCCTCCGGCCCCAGCTCCTTCAGCAGCTTCTGGACCTCGGCGTAGGAGAGCAGGTCGGCCATGTTCTCCTTCAGGATCTCGGTCAGGTGGGTGGTCAGGACCGTCGAGGGGTCGACGATGGTGTAGCCGCGGAAGGTGGCTTCCTCGCGCAGCGACTCGTCGATCCAGGTGGCCGGGAGGCCGAACGCCGGCTCGCGGGTGTGTTCGCCGGGCAGCTCCACCTGGCGGCCGGCCGGATCCATGGCCATCAGGCAGCCGAGGCGGACCTCCCCCTGACCGGCCTCCATCTCCTTGATGCGGATGGCGTAGCCCTGGGTGCCTAGGCGCATGTTGTCGAGGATGCGCACCGACGGCATCACGAAGCCGTACTCCTGGGCCAGCGACCGGCGCAGGGCCCGGACCTGGTCGGTCAGGCGGCGGCCCTCGAGGTCGTTGATCAGGGACAGCAGGGAGTACCCCAGCTCGATCTTGACCTCGTCGATCGACAGGGCGGTGCCGATCGGCTCCTCGACGTCCTCCTTCGGGCCGGCCACCACCGCCTCGGGGTCGACCGGCTTGGGCTTGAGCCGCTCGCGGCCGAGCTTCCACGCCATGAAGCCGGCGCCGAGGGCGAGGGCGGCGAACGGCAGCAGCGGCATGCCGGGGATCAGGCCGATCAGGCCGGCCGCGCCGGAGACGACGCCGAGGCTGACCGGGTTGGTGGCCAGCTGGGCGACCAGCGCCTTGTCGGCGGATCCCTCCACGCCCGCCTTCGAGACGAGGAAGCCGGCGGCGATCGAGACGATCAGGGCCGGCACCTGGGTGACCAGACCGTCGCCGACCGTCAGCAGGACGTAGGTGTTGGCCGCCTCCCCGGCCGGCAGGCCGTGCTGGATGACGCCGATGAGGATGCCGCCGAGCGCATTGATGACGGTGATGATCAGACCGGCGACGGCGTCGCCGCGGACGAATTTGGAGGCGCCGTCCATGGCCCCGAAGAAGGTCGATTCCTGCTCCAGCTCCTTGCGGCGAAGCTTGGCCGTGTCCTCGTCGATCAGGCCGGAGGACAGATCGGCGTCGATGGCCATCTGCTTGCCGGGCATGGAGTCGAGGGTGAAGCGCGCGCTCACCTCGGCGATACGGGTCGAGCCCTTGGTGATGACGACGAAGTTCACCACCAGCAGGATGGCGAAGATGATGATGCCGATGATGAAGCTGCCGCCCATCATCAGACTGCCGAAGCCCTGGATAACCTGGCCGGCCGCGGCGTGGCCCTCGTGGCCGTGGCTGAGGATCAGGCGGGTCGAGGCGAGGTTGAGGCCGAGGCGGTAGAGGGTGGCGACCAGCAGGACGGTCGGGAAGATGGCGAAGTCCAGCGGCCGCTTCATCAGCAGCGCGGTCATCAGGATCAGCACCGAGCCGACGATGGAGATGGCCAGCAGCAGGTCCAGGAACATGCCGGGCACCGGCACGATCAGCAGCATGATGATGCCGATGACGCCCAGCGCCATCAGCACTTCGCCGCGCAGCAGCCATCCGCGCATGTCGAGAGCGGTGGGACGGGCCATGCCGTCCTTCATCAGCGGCGCGTCAGCCATGGCCGAGCGCTCGCAGGGCGAGGCGGGTCGCGTCGGCGATGACGGTCTCGCGCGCTCCCGGCGCCGAGTCCGGCGTCGCATGGTAATAGATGGCCAGCACGACCGGTTCGCCCGACGGCGGCATCAGGATCCCGATGTCGTTCACCGGGCCATAGCCGCCGGTGCCGGTCTTGTGCGCCACGGTCCATCCGGCGGGCGCGCCGGCCTTGATGCGGCCCTCGCCGGTCGGGGTCTCGATCATCCAGCGGGTCAGCAGGGCTTTCGACTCCGCGCTCAGCGGAGTGGCGCCTGACACCAGCAGACGCTCCATGTTCTGCACGGACTGTCGCGGCAGGATGGTGTCCTTGTCGCCGTCCTGCCGGTTCATCTCCGGCTCCAGACGGTCCACGCGGGTGCTCTCGTCGCCGATGCCGCGATAGAAGGCGCGAAAGGCGTCCAGGCCGCCCATCTCGCGGATCAGGATGTTGGCCGCCGGGTTGTCGCTCAGGCCGACCGTGCCCTCCATCAGCTGCTCTATGGTCAGGGTCGAACCGATCGCCGGCTCGGTGGTCGGCGCGTGGCTGATCATGTCGGCGCGGGTGATCGGGATGGCGCGGTCCAGGCGCTCCTGCCCGGCCTGCACCCGCAACAGGGTGGCGGCCGCGAGGAACATCTTGAAGGTCGAGCAGTAGACGAACCGCTCGTCCTGTCGCCAGCCCAGCGCGGCGCGGCTGGCGGTGTCGAGCACGGCCAGACCGAGGCGGCCGCCGTTGCGGGTCTCCAGGGCCGACAGGTCGAGCGGGCGAACCTCGGCGATAGCGGACGGACGCGCCGGCTGGTCGCGAGGACCGGCGGCGTTCGTCCGCGGCGAGCAGCCCATGACGCCGATCACGCCAAGGCCGCTCAGGACGCTTCTGCGGTCCATCGGAAAGGCCACGGTCAGGCCGCGTAGCCGGAGGCGGCGACGCCGCTCTGCGGGGCGGGGATGGCCGCGCCCTCGTCGGCGTACTCGTTCAGCTTGTTGCGCAGGGTGCGGATCGAGATGCCGAGGATGTTGGCGGC
>JANJTI010000176.1 GCA_024711185.1 Brevundimonas sp.
GGCCCGCCTCCGACTGGCCGGCGATCAGCATCAGCGCGGCCGGGACGAAGACCGCCTGGCCGGCCCCGAGCAGGATCCGGCCGGCGACCATTCCGCCATAACCCGGCGACAGGGCGAAGACCGCGGCGCCGAGGGTCCAGATCGTCAGGCAGGCGAGCGACAGCCGCCAGGGGTTGGCGGCCCGCACCCAGTGGCCGGCGGCCAGCAGCCCGACCACATAGAGGGCGACGAAGGCGGGCCCCTGCAGGGCGCCGATCTGCGCGTCGCTCAGCCCCAGTTCGGCGCGGATCAGCGGCGCGGTGACCGCCGGCAGGGCCCGGTCCACATAGGCCGCGAACTGCACCGCGGCCAGCAGCGCCACCGCCGGCCACGCCAGCCGCGCCAAGGCTCGCTGCGGATCAGGCGTCGGCGTGCGGTCGGAGATCTCGGGAGTCTGGAGCGGCAAGGCGAGCCTTCATGAAGATTCCCGTTATCGGAGCGTCGGCGGGACCGGTCAAATCGCAGGTTCGGCTTCGCCGGCTGCGGTGGGACATCCGTGCCCCGTTTTGGGACGAAGCGCCATGGCGCGGGGATCGGCCTTTGATCAGCTTTCGAAGGGCCCGCGACCATGAGGCGGCGGGTATCGGGGCATGTGTCTGTCGGGGGGAGCGGGCGGCGGGAGCCGGCCGGAATTCAGAATGTCGAGTAGCGTATCCAGCCGATCCGCCGTCCGGATCGACGGCGAGGCGCCCGAACGCGTCACCGCGCCGATCCGTTGGGGCGAGCCGGCCTCGGGGACCGAGGCGTCCGCCGATCTCCTGCCGCCCGTAAGCTGGGATCAGCTGGAAGCGGTGCTGGCGGCCATGGCGGTCAGCCCCGACCGGGCCATCATGGTCCGGCACCTGCTGGCGGGCGCGCGCCGCGACGCCGACCGGCTGCCGGTGGAGGAAACCGTCCGCGACATCCTGTGCATCGCGGCCGCCGCCGTCGAGCCGGCCGGCAGACCGGCCGCCGGATCTGGCTGAGGCGACGGCCTCTCTCATGCTCAGGGCGCTTAAGCGGCTGATCTGCAGACATCAGTACTGGTGGTCGGAACGACGTCAGGCCGAGCTCTGCTACCGCTGCGGCCACAGCCGCAAACCCGACGACCCGTCCGGGGGAGGCGCCGGTGCTAGTCCGCTTTGAGCTGGAACGACGCGCGGGGGCGCGTCTGCTGCGCGTCGAGATCGTCGGCGTTAGCGGCCAGATCTGCGGCAGCCGCTTCGAGGTTCACGGGCCGACGATCGAGACCTTCCTCGACCTCGACGCCGCCCGCGCCCACCTCGACCGGCTCGCCGAAGGACCGGCGTCCGCCGCCTGTCAGTCCTGATCGTCGGGCCCGGCTTCCGGGCGCCGTCGGGCGAAGTGAAAGCGGTCGCCACAGGACAGGACGTGCATGCGGACGTCGAAGATCGACAGCGGGCGCTCGGCGCGGGCCTCGGCGATGTTGGAGTGGCTGGCCTCCTCGCCATCCACGACATAGACCGCCCCCGATCCGATCACCCGACCCTCGTCGCCCTCGACCAGCAGGGCGGTGTTCTCGTCCACACCCACGCCCAGCAGGCGCGGATTGTGCGCCACCGCGCCGAGCAGGCGACCGTAGCGGCCTCGCTCGGCGAAATGCTGATCGATGATCATGTCGCGGACCAGCCCCAGCCCGGGAGCCATGTGCAGTTCGCCGATGCGGTAGGACTCCGCGCTGGGCCCCTTGACCAGCATGGTTTCGCTCATCACCGCCGCCCCGGCCGAGGTGCCCGCGATCACCCCGCCGGCGCGGTGGATCTCGTGGATGCGATGCTCGACGGGCGTGTCGCCGATCTGGCTCGAGATGCGCAACTGGTCGCCGCCGGTGAAGAAGACGCCGGCGGCTCCGTCCAGCTTGTCCAGCGTCTCCGGGGCGGCGCCGTCCGACCGCTCGTGGACGTAGAGTTCGACCAGGTCGGTGACGCCCAAGGCGGCGAAAGCCTTCTGATAGGCTTCGAAATACCCGTCCGGCTCGTGCGAGGCGACGGTGGCCAGCACCAGCCGGCCGCCATCGAGCAGGCGCGCCAGCTCGGCGAGGATGGTCCGGTCGCCGTCCTTGTCCTCATGCCCGCCGATGATCAGCAGCGGCCCCCTGCGATCAGCCATGCGGGGGCTCCAGCACGATCTCTTCCGGCTCGCCGGCGGAAGGTCTCTGCGGGCGGAAGTCGCCGATGATCTTCCACACCGCCTCGATGCGGGTGGGCGTGAGCACGACGATGTCGCCCGGAGCGGCCAGCCGCAGACACAGTTCGGCGGCCTCCGACTCCTCGTGCACCTCGTGGATGCGTCCGGGCGCGCAGCCGGCCGCCAGCGCACCCTCCGTCATCAGCCGCATCACCTCGCCCTTGCCGCGACCGCGATTGTCCGGCGTCTCGCGGAACACGAGGATGTCGAAATGCTCGGCGCCGACCTCGCCCATCTCGCGGATGTCGGCCTCGCGACGGTCGCCGGGAATGCTGACCATGCAGATGCTACGCTGGCCGGCCGGCTTCAGCGCCGAGACCACGCGGCCGAGGGCGCGGAGGGCGTCGGGGTTGTGGGCGTAGTCGAGAATGACGCGGAAGCCGTGCTCCTCGTGCAGGTTCATCCGGCCGGGGTTCTGCTCGAAGGTCGAGCGGAACGAGCCCAGCGCCTCGCCGATCGCCGCGGGCGGCGCGCCCGCCCCCCACGCCATGGCGGCGGCGGCCAGCGCGTTCTGGACGTTGAACACGGCGTGGCCTTCCAGCGTCGCCGGGATGCCGGCCGCCCGGCAGATCAGCCGGCGCTCGCCGCGGTCGTGGAGGACGATCTCGTCCGTGTCCGGCTCGTGCAGCACCGCCGCCCCGCCGTCGGCGATGTGCTTGAGCAGGAAGCCGGGCGCCTGCTCGCCGCCCCGCAGCGAGAACCAGCAGACCCGCCCGCCGGCGTGACGGGCCATGCGGATGGTCAGCGGGTCGTCGGCGTTCAGCACGCTGACGCCCCGACGGGAGACGCTCTCGACGACCACCGACTTGACCGCCGCCAGATCCTCCAGGGTGTCGATCCCCTTCAGACCCAGGTGGTCCGGCTGGACGTTGAGCACGGCCCCGACGTCGCAGCGGTCGAAGGCGAGGCCCTCGCGCAGGATGCCGCCACGGGCGCACTCCAGCACCGCCACCTCGACGGTCGGATCGCGCAGCACCATGCGGGCGCTTTTCGGCCCGCTGGCGTCGGTCGCCGCCACCTGTTCGTCGCCGATGTAGACGCCGCTGGTGTTGGTCAGGCCGACGACCTTGCCCTGGGCCCTGAAGATGTGCGCCAGCATGCGGCCGACGGTGGACTTGCCGTTGGTGCCGGTCACCGCCAGCACGGGGATGCGGCTCGGGGCGCCGCGCGGAAACAGCGAGGCGATGATCGGCCGGGCCACGTCGCGCGCCTGTCCCTCCGAGGGGGCCAGATGCATGCGCAGGCCCGGCGCGGCGTTGACCTCCACCACGCCGCCCCCGGTCTCGCGGATGGAACGGCGGATATCCGGGGCCAGCAGATCGACGCCGGCCACGTCGAGGCCGACGGCCAGGGCCGCCCG
>JANJTI010000178.1 GCA_024711185.1 Brevundimonas sp.
GGTCCATGTAGGCGAGGCTCGGCGCTACGATGATCCCGGCCGTCAGATGGTCCCCCTGTCCCGGCAAGGCGGTGAAGTCCGGCAGCTCCGACAGGGCGACGTTCATCCGGAACGTCCCCGACCCCGACTGGTAGTTCCCGATCCGCGCCCGGAAATCCGCCGGCACGACCGAATCGTCGACCAGCCGCTCGAACAGCAGCCGCGGATGCAGGTTCGACACCACCGCCCGCGCGCGCACCACGTCGCCGGCCTCGGTCGCCGCCCCGACGGCGCGGCCCTTCTCGGTCAACACCTCGGCGACCGGCGCCTCCAGCCGCACCTCCACGCCCTCTTCGGCGCAGGCTTTCGCCATGGCCTGGGTGATCGCTCCCATGCCGCCGACGGCGTGGCCCCAGACTCCCTTCTTGCCGTTCACCTCGCCGAACACGTGGTGCAGCAGCACATAGGCCGAGCCGGGCGTATACGGACTGGCGTAGTTGCCCACCACGCTGTCGAAGCCGAACAGGGCCTTGATCGGATCGCTCCCGAACCAGCCGTCCAGCCAGTCGCCCGCCGACTTGGCGAACAGGTCCAGCAGGTCGCGCCGTCCCTCGACGTCCAGCCCCGCCGCCCGTCGTCCCAGCGATCCGGCCTTCAGCAACTCGGGCAGCATGGCCGCCCAGCCCCCCTCGACCATGTTCGGCGGCGACTTCAGGATCCAGTCGCGCAGAATGGCCGCGACCACCTCCAGTCGCCGCTCGTACTCGGGCAGCCGCTCCGCGTCCCGCGTCGAGAACCTGGCTACCTCCGCCTGCGTCCGCCCCTCCCCCGCCAGCAGATGCCTGCCGTCCGGCAGCGGCAGGAAGTTGGACACCTTCCGCTCCACCACCCTCAGCCCGTGCCGCGCCAGCTCCATGTCGGCGATGACCTTCGGATTGAGCAGGCTGACGGTGTAGCTGGCCGTGGAGTTTCGGAAGCCGGGGTGGAACTCCTCCGTCACCGCCGCCCCGCCGACCACGTGCCGCCGCTCCAGCACCGTCACCTTCAGCCCGGCCCTCGCCAGATAGAAGGCGCAGACGAGGCCGTTATGGCCGGCTCCGAGGATGACGACGTCGGTGGTGGACATAGGTTCCAGGTTCTGGGGGCTAGGTTCCGGGGAACGAACGGCGATGCTGGCTCGGTCTTCCCTAGCACCTAGGCCCTGGCCCCTAGAACCTCCTCTTCGGGCCGATGCACCAGCGACACCAGCACCACCGATACGATCATCAGCAGAAACCAGCTGCCCAGCTTCTCCAGCCCGACCATCTCCCAGGCGTCCGCCTGCCCCGGATAGGCCCAGGCCCGGCCGAAGGTCGCCAGATTCTCCGCGATCCAGATGAACAGGGCGACGAGGAAGTAGCCGGGCAGCAGCGGCATCGCCCGTCGCTTGCGATCGGTGGTGAAGAAGAACCAACCGCGCCCGAACAGCACCGCCGTGGCCGCGAACAGCAGAAGCCGCACATCCGGCAACCAGTGATGGGCGAAGAAGTTGACGTAGATCGACCCCGCCAGCAGCCACGTCGTCCACAACGGCGGATAGCGCCGCACCCGGATGTGGAAGATGCGCTGCACCCGCGCGATGTAGCTGCCCACCGCCGCGTACATGAAGCCCGAGAACAGCGGGACCGCTCCGATCCTGAGCAGGCTGTCCTCCGGATAGAGCCACGAGCCGTGGTGGGTCTTGAACAGCTCCATCACCGTCCCGGCGAGGTGGAACAGGAAGATGACCCTCGCCTCCTCCCAGGTCTCCAGCCGGAAGGCCAGCATCGTCACCTGGATCGCCATCGCCCCGATAACCAGGAAGTCGTAGCGCGACAGCGCAGCCCCCTCCGGCCACCACAGGAAGGTGGCGACGATCAGCGCCAGCATCGCCCCGCCGAACAGGCAGGCCCACCCCTGCTTCAGCCCGAACCACAGGAATTCGAAGGCGTAGCCGCGCCAGCGCGACCGGTCCGCCCACAGCTGGGCGTTGGTCAGGGCGCGGCGGCCCCAAGCTTCGAGCGGCAGTCGGCAGGCGTCGGTCATGCGCCAAGGCTAGCCGCGCCGGCAGGCGCTTCTCATGAGCGGATCGTGAGGAATTCCTGCGGGCCGGCTGCTCACCCCCGCCCGCGATACGTCGGCACGCCCTGGTCGGGCAGCCACAGGCCCTCGGGCGCCGGTCCGGTCTGCCAGAAGACATCGATGGGAATGCCGCCGCGCGGGTACCAGTAACCGCCGATACGCAGCCACTTGGGGTGCAGCAGGTCGACCAGCCGCTTGCCGATGGCGACGGTGCAGTCCTCGTGGAAGGCGCCGTGGTTGCGGAAGCTGGTCAGGTACAGCTTCAGGCTCTTGGACTCGACCAGCCACTCTCCCGGCGCATAGTCGATGACGATGTGGGCGAAGTCCGGCTGCCCCGTCACCGGGCAGAGGCTGGTGAACTCCGGCGCGGTGAAGCGCGCCAGATACAGCGTATCGGCATGCGGGTTCGGGACCCGTTCCAGCACGGCGGTTTCGGGGCTGGTCGGCTGCGCCGTCTGCGCGCCGAGCATGGACAGGCCGGAGGTGTCGGTGGTCATGGCGGGGATTTAGTTGGTCGAGAGGCCCGGGTCGACTCTCGGCGCATTTGCCTTCCCCGACGTCCCCCCGCTATCCGTAGC
This sequence comes from Brevundimonas sp., assembly GCA_024711185.1. GTDB lineage: Bacteria > Pseudomonadota > Alphaproteobacteria > Caulobacterales > Caulobacteraceae > Brevundimonas. The sequence continues at coordinate 2,658 of JANJTI010000178.1, forward strand.
GAAAGACAACGCGGGGGTTCGCCATGGCCATTCCGGCTTCGCTGCAATCGGGACTGAAGCTGCCGGTGATCGCGGCGCCCATGTTCCTCGTCTCAGGCCCCGACCTTGTCGTCGAGGCCTGCAACGCCGGCGTCATCGGCACCTTCCCCTCGCTCAACCAGCGCACCACAGAGGGCTACCGGGAGTGGCTCCACGACATCAAGGCCCGCCGCAACAGCGACGCCGCGGCTTTCGGGGTCAACCACATCGTCCATCCGACCAATCCGCGCCTGCTCGCCGATATGCAGGTGACGGTCGAGGAACAGGTCCCTCTGGTCATCACCTCGCTGGGCGCGGTCCGCGACGTGGTCGAGGCGGTGCACGGCTACGGCGGCGCGGTCTTCCACGACATCGCCAACGTCCGCCACGCCCGCAAGGCGGCGCAGGCGGGTGTCGACGGCCTGATCCTCGTGGCCAACGGCGCTGGCGGCCACGCCGGGGTGGTCAATCCTTTCGCCCTCGTCGAGGAGGTGCGCGGCTTCTTCGACGGGACCATCATCCTGTCCGGCTGCCTGTCGACCGGCCGCGACGTCGCCGCCGCCCTGATGATGGGCGCCGACTTCGCCTACATGGGCACCCGCTTCATCGCCACGACCGAAAGCCAGGCCCAGCCGCACTACAAGGACATGATCGTCGAGGCCGGCTCGATGGACATCACCTATACGCCGGCGGTGTCCGGCATCCCGGCCAACTTCCTGACCCCCTCGCTGGTCGAGAACGGCATCGACCCCAAATCGCTGCCGGAACACAAGCTCGACATGGGTGAGGAGGCGAAGGCCTGGAAGACCGTCTGGTCGGCCGGCCAGGGCGCCGGAGCGGTCCACGACGTCCTGCCCGTCCGCGACCTGGTGACCCGCCTGCGGGGCGAATATTCGCAAGCCTGTGATGAATTCGACAAGAAGCGGCTCTAGAGCGGCCTCGTCCAAGCACGAGGCCGATTCATGCTCCGCACCCTGACGACCGCCGCCGCCACTCTCGCCGTTGTCGCCCTTGCGCCCGCCGCCGTCGCCCAGGACGCGGGCGACTGGTCGTTCGCCTTCGGCGCCGCCACCGACAACCGCTCGAAGGACACCTCCAAGACCAACGGGGATCCCTTCGTCTGGGCGGAGGCGGAATGGGAGAGCGCCAGCGGCCTGTTCTACGCGGGCCCGTCGATCGAGACGGTGGACAGCAACGGCTCGGATGTCGAGGTGGCCCTGCTGGCCGGCGTGCGCCCCGAGTTCGCCGGCTTCGACTTCGACTTCAGCGCCAAGCACAAGTGGCTCGTCGACGCCAATCCCGGGACCGATGACGACTCCTGGGAGTTCACCGCCGACATGAAGCGGTCGATCGGCCCGGCCAAGGCGCGCCTGCGGATTCAGCACTCGCCGGACAACCTCGGCTCCAGCGAGGGCTGGATGTGGTACGAGGCCCAGGTCGGCTGGGACTTCACCGACAGGCTTTCCGGGTCGGCCGCCATCGGCCGCCGTGAGCAGGAGACCAGCGTCGACTACACCGGCTACAACGTCGGGGTCGCCTGGGCCCTGACCCGTGCGATCGAACTCGACCTGCGCTGGTACGGTACCGACGCCGAGGTTCCCGGCGAGACCTACGCCGATGCCCTCGTCGCCGGGGTCAGCTTCGCCTTCTGACCTCGCAATCGCGTCGGTCCCGGCCTATCTTGGGGCATGTCCAATCTTCGCCCCACAACCCTTGAGCGCGCCTACGAACTGGCGCGCGAGGGCCGCTGCCGCACCGTGTCCGACATCAAGCAGGCCCTCTCGTCCGAGGGCTACGACCGCATCCAGGACGCCCTCTACGGCCCCTCGCTGACGGCCGACCTGCGCAAGCTGTGCCAGCAGCACTACGTCCCGCCATCCGGAGCCCAGCCCGCCGATTGAGCCAAGCGCGCCTTGCTTCAGCCGCAGGACCCGTGCACAAGGCCCCACGTCGATCTCTCTGCGAAACGCCTCTCCTCTGCTTTCGCCCGAGGTCCAGCCGCTCCCATTCAGACCCGACAGGCCGATCAGGGGCTGTTCCCTGCGGCCAACGCCAGAAGGAGGTCTCTAATGGCTACCGGCACCGTGAAATGGTTCAACTCCACCAAGGGCTACGGCTTCATCCAGCCGGATGACGGCGGCAAGGACGTCTTCGTCCACATCTCCGCCGTCGAGCAGGCCGGCCTGCGCGGCCTCGATGAAAACCAGAAGATCTCCTACGAAATCGAGCGCGACCGTCGCTCGGGCAAGGAATCGGCCGGCCAGCTGAAGACCGAGGGCTGAGCCTTCGCGCCGGCTTCGGCCGGAGTCAGCGAGTTACGCGGGGGGGGGGGCCAAAACCGACCCCCCCCGTTTAGTTAAAACCAACGCCCCGAGCAAAAAGGGGCACAAGTGCTAGAGGT
>JANJTI010000226.1 GCA_024711185.1 Brevundimonas sp.
CGCCGCCGCCGACGAGGCCGGGATCGCCATGGCCTTCACCGGCGTGCGGGTGTTCCGGCACTGACGGGAGCGGCTACCCTCTCAGTCCCGGGGGGTCTCTCCCGCGTCCCGGCGGCGTCGCGCCCATGTCGCGCCCGGGTCGCGTGTGTATCGCGCCAAGGTCGCGTCCTGTATCCGCGATGTCGCGATCCGGCCTGGCCGAATGCGTGGTCGGGCTGACCGAAATCGTCCCTTGCGGCTGACCGGAATCGCCTGCCGACTGTTCACCGGCGGCAGGCCGGCTAAGCTGCCCCGCATGGACACCCTCGCCGCCCGCTGGGCCCGCCTCGAATCGCACGTCGCCGTGGTCGGCCCCGACGACGACCGGCCGCGGCCGGCGGTGATCCTGTTTCACGGCTGCGGCGGCCTGCGCGACCATCTGCCGAAGTATGCGGCGGCGGCCAGGGCGGCCGGCTGGCGCGCCTTCATCGTCGACTCCTACGCCCCGCGCGGCTGGAGCCGGAGCTTCGCCATGGCCACCGTCTGCACCGGCCTGTTGCTGCGCGGCCACGAGCGGGCAGGCGACGTGCTGGCGGCGCTGGACGGCGTGTCCCGTCGCCGGGACGTGGACCCGTCGAAGATCGCCCTCGCCGGCTGGAGCCACGGCGGCTGGGGCATCATGGAGGCGATGAGCTCCGAACGCCGGCCGGGCATGCTCGGCCTGGCCAACCCCGGAGACGTCGCCCTCGACGGCGTGCTGGCGACCTACCTCGCCTATCCCTACGTCGGCGTCGCGGCGCTGAACCGCATGCGGCCGTGGCGGCACTGCCCGAAGACCCTGGCCGTCATCGCCCGCTCCGACCACCTGACCAGCGTCCGCAACGCCGAGCGGGTCCACGCCATGATCCGCGATTGCGGGGCCGAGGTGGAGACCTGGATCGCCGACGGCACCCACAGCTTCGACGAGCCGATGACCGCGCCGCCGATGCGCTATCACCCCGAACTGGCCGAGGAGGCGGTGCGGCGCTTCGCCGCCCTGCTGGAGGACGTCGCCGTCGCCCCTCAGGCCGCGACCGGCTCGACCGCCACCGAGGCGCGGATCGAGTTGGCCACGTAGCAGGCCTCGTGGGCGCGGTGATGCAGATCGTCCAGCGCCGCGGCGTCGGGCCGCGTCTCGCCCGAGAAGGCGACCGCGGGCCGCAGGGTCACGGCCGTGATCGACACCTTGCCCCGTTCGTCCTTGCCCAGCACGCCGACCGCCTCGTCCCGATAGCTGTCGACGACGAAGCCCGCCCGCGCCGCATAGGCGAGGAAGAACAGCATGTGGCAGCTCGAGACCGCCGCCACCAGGGCCTCCTCCGGGTCGACCGCGCCCGGGTCCGAGAGCGGCTCCGGCACGCTGGACGGCGCCGAGGACCCGCGCACCACCGCCCCGCCGTCGAAGCGCCACTCGTGGGCGCGGGCGTAGCGGTTGTCGAGGAAGGGCTGATCGCCCCGGGTCCATTCCACCGTGGCGAGATGCTGGCTCATTGCGTACTCCGCATGTCAGGCCCCTTACTGTAGAGCTTGGCGGCCGGCTGACCACCCCTCCGCTTGCCCGCGCGGTCGCACGGCCTTATCCGGAGGCCATGGCCGCTCCCCTGATCTGCCCGTCCATCCTCGCCAGCGACTTCGCCCGTCTCGGCGAGGAGGTCCGCGCCCTCGAGGCCGCAGGGGCCGACTGGATCCACGTCGACGTCATGGACGGCCACTTCGTGCCCAACCTGACGATGGGGCCGGACATCGTGAAGGCGATCCGGCCGCATTCGTCCCTGCCGTTCGACGTGCACCTGATGGTCGCCCCGGTGGATCCGTGGCTGGAGGCCTACCGCGACGCCGGCGCCGACATCCTCACCGTCCACCCCGAGAGCGGACCGCACCTGCACCGCACCCTCGGACGCATCCGCCAGCTCGGCGCCAGGGCCGGCGTGGTGCTGAACCCGGGGACGCCGCTGAACGTGCTGGACGAGGTCGTGGACCTCATCGACCTCGTCCTGCTCATGTCGGTCAACCCGGGCTTCGGCGGCCAGTCCTTCATTCCGTCATCGCTGCGCAAGATCGAGCGGGCCCGGGCCCTGCTCGACGCCGCCGGATCGAAGGCGCGCCTGCAGGTCGACGGCGGCGTCACTTCGGCCAACGCCGCCGCCTGCGTCGCCGCGGGGGCGGATGCGCTGGTGGCCGGCTCCTTCGTCTTCAAGGGCGGGCCGGACGCCTACGCCGCCAACATCCAGGCGCTGAAGACCGCGTGAGCCCGCTCGGCCCCTTCGCCCGTCCCGAAGGCTCAGCCCCGCCGCCCGGGGAAATTCCGGGCCTGCGCGGCGCACCGATGCGCACGCCCGTGCGGACCGCCGGGCCATCGACCGGCCCGTCGCTGTGGCCCGCCATCGCCGGGCGCCTCCTGACCCGCCAGCTGTGGATCGAGCTCTACGGCCTGCCCGGCTACACCCAGACGCTGAAGGGCCGCGCCGCCGCCGGGTTCGCCTCCACGCCGCGAGACTTCCGGCCCGTCGATCCGGCCGTCGGCAAGAGCGTGCTCGGCGGCCGCTTCCCCCTCGCCGGCTCCGCGCTCGACGTTCCGCCTCCGGAGGATCCATTCAACCGGCCCAGTCCGACCCGCGCCTTCGCCGTCGAACTGCACAGTTTCGCCTGGCTGCCGTCTCTGATGCAGCAGGGCGAGCGCGGCGCCCGCGAGGCGGTGCGGCTGACCTTGGCGTGGTCCGAGGTTTTCGCACGCTGGTCGCCCTTCGCCTGGGATCCCGACATCCTGGCGCGGCGCGCCTTCAACCTGGCCTGCGCCGCCCGGCGCATGGGACAGGTCGCCAGCGAAGCCGAGCGTCTGCGCCTCGCCGACGTCCTCGGTCGGCAGGGGCGTCAGCTGCTGCGCCCGCCGGGCGGGGTGGCGACCCTCGCCGAGCGGCTCGTCGCCGCGGCGGTGGCCGGCTGCGTCGTCGCCGGCCCGGCCGGAGCCGGTCTGCGCCGGTCCGCCCTGCGTCGCCTGCCGCGTGCGCTCGACCGGGCCGTGCTGCCCGACGGCTCCCACGCCAGCCGCAGCCCGGAGGCCGGGCTGGAGCTGCTGCTCGATCTCCTCACCCTGGAGGACGGCCTCGGGCAGGTGTCGGAACCGGCCCCCGAAGCCCTTCGGCTGGCGATCGGCCGGCTGCAGCAGGCGGTGCGGCTGGGCGCCCTGCCGGACGGGCGGCTGGCCACCTTCCAGGGCGGCGCCGCTTCCACGCCCGCGCGGGGGGCCGCGGCGCTGGGCGAGCCGGTCGAGACCGGCGGCTCGACCGCGTCCGGAACGGTCGGCGGCCTCGTCCGCCTGCGCACGCCGCTGCTCACGGTCGTGGCCGATGCGGCCCCTCCGGCGCGGGGCGCCTGGTCGTCCGCCGCCTGCGCCCAGCCGCTGGCGCTGGAGATCCTGTGCGGCAAGGACCGGCTGGTCACCGGCTGCGGCTGGACCCCGCGGGCCGCCGACCGCCAGGGGCTGCGCCTGCCGCCGGGTCACTCCACCCTGACACTGGGCGAAACCACCCCCGGCGAGCCGCTCGCCGGCTGGAAGGGCGATCTCCTCGGTCCGAGGCTGGTGGGTCGGCCGTTCCACGTGGAGGTCCAGCAGCGCGACGGCGAAGGCGCCGTGTGGCTCGAGATCGAACACGACGGCTGGGTCCACGGCTTCGGCCTGCTGCACCAGCGGCGGCTCTATCTCGACCAGCGGCTCGACGAGCTGCGCGCCGAGGAGCGGCTGCATCCCGCGCCGGGTCAGAAGGACGTGATCCGGCCCATCGCGGCGCCCTATGCGGTGCGCTTCCAGCTTGAGCCCGGAGTGCAGGCCTCCCTGGCCCGCGACCGGCGCTCCATCCTGCTGCGCGGCCACTCCGGCCGCGGCTGGTGGTTCCGCACCGACGGGCCCGACGTGGCCATCGAACCCTCGGTCCACATCGACGAGGGCCTGACCCGTCGCTCCCTGCAGATCGTCGTCCGCGGTTCGGCCCGCACGGACTCGGAAACCCGCATCCGCTGGAAGCTCAGCCCGGCCGGGGCCGGCGGCGATCCGACTTGAGTGCGACGCCGATCGGGACCATCTGAACGGCTTCCGCGTTACGACTGATCCGAGCCCAGGACCGCCATGACCTTCGCCGACCCGACCGCCCTGCCCGACGATCTGATCAAGGAGGGCTCCGACGCGTCCTTCATGAAGGACGTGGTCGAGGCCTCGAAGACCCAGCCGGTTCTGGTCGACTTCTGGGCGACCTGGTGCGGCCCCTGTCGCCAGCTGACCCCCGCTTTGGAGAAGGCGGTCCGCGCCGCCAAGGGCGCGGTCAGGCTGGTCAAGGTCGACGTCGACCGGAATCCCGCCTACGCCGGCCAACTGCGCGTGCAGTCGATCCCGACCGTCTACGCCTTCGTCGACGGCCAGCCGGTGGATGGCTTCCAGGGCGCGGTCCCGGAGAGCCAGCTCAAGGCCTTTATCGACAAGCTGACCGGCGGCGCCTCGGGGAACTCCGACATCGAACAGCTGCTGTCGCTGGGCGAGGAGTCGCTGTCGCTGAACGACCTGGGCGGCGCCGCCCAGGCCTTCGCCCAGGTGCTGACGCTGGAGCCGGGCCACGAGACGGCCATCGCCGGCATGGCGCGGGTCTATCTCGCCGATGGCGACGCGGACCAGGCCCGGCAGACCATCGCCATGGCCCCGGCGGATTCGAAGGAGCCGCTGGTCCAGTCGGTGCGCGCCCAGCTCTCCCTCGCCTCGGCCGCTCCGGCGGGGGCCGAGGCCGAAATCGAGTCCCGCCTGGCCGCGGACCCGAACGATCATCAGGCCCGCTTCGACCTCGCCCAGGCCCGCGCCGCCGCCGGCGACCTCGCCGGCGCGGTCGACCATCTGCTCAAAATCGTCGCCGCCGACCGCGACTGGAACGACCAGGCCGCCCGCAAGCAGCTGCTGACCATCTTCGAGGCGGCGGGCGCGACGTCGGAGGTCGCCCGCGACGGCCGTCGCCGCCTGTCTTCACTGCTGTTCGCCTGAGGAGGGGCCGGTGGCTCAGGGATATGTCAGGGCCGCCGACCTGCCGCAGGTCATCCCGGTATTTCCTCTGGACGGGGTGCTGTTGCTGCCGCGCGGGCAGCTGCCGCTGAACATCTTCGAGCCGCGCTACCTCAACATGGTCGACGACGCCATGGCCGGGGACCGCATCATCGGCATGATCCAGCCGGCCGGCGGGCCGCGCCGGCTGCCCAGCCTCTCCCCGGTGGGCTGCGCCGGACGCATCACCAGCTTCGCCGAGACCTCGGACGGGCGGTATCTGATCACCCTGACCGGCTGCTCCCGCTTCCGGGTGCAGGCCGAGCTGCCGGTTCAGACGCCGTATCGGCAGGTGCGCGCCCAGTTCGCCCCCTTTGAGGGCGACCTCGTCGCGCCGCCCGCCGGCGAGGGCGCGCTTGACCGCGAGAACCTGCTCGAGGCGCTCAGGGCCTATCTGGAGACCCGCGGCCTCGACATCGACTGGGAGACCGCCGAGACGGCCCCGCCCGAGGCCCTGGTCAACAGCCTGGCCATGGCCCTGCCGTTCGAGCCGCCGGAGAAGCAGGCCCTGCTCGAGGCTCCGGACCTCGACGGCCGCGCGGCCGTGCTAACAGCCCTGATGCGCATCGACGCCGCCGGCGACGGCGACGGCGAGATGGGCTCGATCCAGTAGGAACCCTGCCATGTCCGACGCCTTCCACACCCCCGCCGCCGTCGACCCGCGCCTGCTGGAGGTGCTCGTCTGCCCCGCCACGCGCGGCCGGCTGAGCTACGACCGCGAGCGCCAGGAACTGGTCTCGAAGGGGGCGAAGCTGGCCTATCCGATCCGCGACGGCGTGCCGATCATGCTGCCGGAAGAGGCGCGCAGGCTGGACTGAGCTACAGCGCCTCCCCGCGCAGCAGGCGCGGCAGGTCGCCGGTGGCGCCGCCGGCCTCGTGCATGAAGGCGCGGCGCAGCGGCGCGATGCGGTTGACCACGGCGATGCCGAGGTCCCGCGCCAGCCGCACCGGCGGCAGATCGTTCGAGAACAGCCGCACGAAGCCGTCGAAGCCGGCCGCCAGGGCGGCGTTGTCGAAGCGTCGCCAGCGGGCGTAGCGCTCCAGCACCGTCCCGGCCCCGATATCCTCGCCCAGGCGCGCCGCCTCGGTCAGCACCTCGGCCAGGGCGGCGACATCCTTCAGTCCCATGTTCAGTCCCTGTCCTGCCACCGGGTGCACGCCGTGGGCGGCGTCGCCCACCAGCGCGATGCGAGGCGCCGTCAGCCGCTCGGCCAGCAGCAGGGAGAGCGGATAGACGAACCTCGGCCCCACAACCGTCACGTCCTCCAGGAAGTCCCCGAAGCGCCGCATCAGATGGGCGTGGAAGGCGGCGTCGGAGCAGGTCTTCAAAGCCTCCGCCCGGCGCGTGCTTTCGGTCCACACCAGGCTCGCGCGCCGCTCGGTCAGCGGCAGGATGGCGAACGGCCCGTCGGGCAGGAAGTATTCGTGGGCGACGTTCCCATGGTCGCGGCCGAGGGCCACGGTGGCGACCACCCCGCTCTGGCCGTAGCCCCAGCCGAGCGTGTCGATCTTCGCGGCCCGGCGCACCTGCGAGCCGCGACCCTCTGCCCCGACCACCAGCGGCGCCCCCAGCGTCGCCCCGTCCGAGAGCGTCACCGTCGCCCGTCCGGGACCGACCTCGACGTCCGACAGGGAAACCGGGGCACGCACCTCGATGCCGGCGGCCGTCACCGCCTCGGCCAGGGCCGAGCGAATGCGCCGGTTCTCGACCATGTAGCCCAGGGGCTCGCCGTGGGTCCGGTCGCCGATCTCGTCGGCGTCGAAGCGCAGGAAGGCCGGGGAGGCCGGGCGCGACGCCGCCCCCGGCCGCCGTCCGTCGGTGACGAGGATGCGGTCCATGCGGCAGGCATGGGGCCGGAGCGCCCCCCCGACGCCGAGCGCGTCCAGCATGCGGAAGGTCGAGAAGGCGATCGCCGTCGAGCGGCCGTCGAAGGTCGGGGCCAGCTGGGCGTCGAACGGCTGGGGATCGACCATGACGACCTTCAGCCCCCCCTGCGTCGCCGCCAGGGCGAAGGTCGCCCCGACCAGTCCCGCGCCGGCGATGATCACGTCATACGGTTCGCTGCTCATGACCAGGGTTGTCGCGTCCCGGCGGGTCGGCGTCCAGTGCGGCATGACGTCGAGGGTAAATGCCCCCTTAACCCTGCCCGGGCGACAACAGCGGCCGAGTCCCGACCGTCCGGAGTTCCGTCCGCATGTCCGCCGCCCTCGTCCTCGGCCAGCGCGCCTGGATCGGCGCCCGCGTCCTTTGGGGCGCGCCCTTCGTGGTGCGCTTCCGCGGCGTGCTTCAGGCTCTGCTGGCGGCGCTGCTACTGGTCGCGCTGCTGTCGTGGAACCCGGCCGACCCCAGCCTCAACGCCGCCTCTGCGGCGCCGGCGACGAACTGGCTGGGAGCCAACGGCGCGCTGTTCGCTGACCTGTTCATGCAGTCGCTGGGCCTCGCCGCCTGGCCCGCGGCCCTGCTGCTGGCCGCCTTCGGCCTGGCCCGCGCCATCGGCGACGCCATTCAGCAGCGCCTGAAGCCGACGCCGGCGAAGGCCCTGTCGGCCACCGGCGGCGTGCTCGCACTGTCCGCCGCCCTCTCCGCCCTCGCCCCTCCGGCTGCGTGGCCGCTCGCCGCCGGGCTGGGCGGGCTGTGGGGCGACGGCCTGGTCGGCCTCGTCCGCATGGCCTGCGAGGCGTTGCGCTTCGGCGGCGGCTCGATCGTCGCCGGGGCGCTGTTCCTGCCCCTGGCGTTGTGGGGCATGGGATACGCCATCGGTCTGAGACTGTCTGACCTGACCGACGCCTTCGCCTGG
>JANJTI010000253.1 GCA_024711185.1 Brevundimonas sp.
CGGCCGGGGCTGGAGGGGAAGGTCTTCTACGACTCGTTCGACGCCCCGATCGAATACATCGGCGCCACCGAGGAGTGGGCCGAGGCCGCCGGCCGGACCTGGCGCGACTGGTGGCGCACCGACGAGGGCGCCGACGACGTCCGCTACGTCCAGTTCATGGGCAAGGACAACGTCGCCTTCCACACCGTCAGCTTCCCGGCCACCATCCTCGGCTCGGGCGAGCCGTGGAAGACCGTCGACCAGCTGAAGGCCTTCAACTGGCTGAACTGGTACGGCGGCAAATTCTCCACCAGCCAGAAGCGCGGCGTGTTCATGGACCAGGCGCTGGAGCTGCTCCCGGCGGATTACTGGCGCTGGTTCCTGACCGCCTACGGGCCGGAGCACTCCGACGCCGCCTTCACCTGGGAGCAGTTCCAGGGCGCGGTGAACAAGGACCTCGCCGACGTCCTCGGCAACTTCGTCAACCGCATCGTCAAGTTCGCGGAATCGAAAGTCGACGGCGTCGTGCCAGACGGCGGCGAGGCGGGGCCGCTGGAGGTGAAACTCGAGGCCGACCTGCGCGCCGGGATCGCCGAGGCGACCGCGCAGTTCGAGGCCATGGAGTTCCGCAAGGCCTGCCAGGCCCTGCGCGCCGTCTGGGTGCTTGGCAACGAATACCTGCAGGAGGCGGCCCCGTGGACCGCCTTCAAGACCGACGTCGGCCGCGCCGCCGTCGGCGTGCGCACCGGCCTGAATCTGGTGGCCCTGTTCGCCCGGCTGGCGGCGCCGGTGACGCCCTTCTCCGCCGAGAGGATCGCGGGGGCGGTGGGCTCAAGCGACCTGTCGTGGCCCGCGGCCGACGCGCCCCTGCTCGACGCCCTGCCGCGCGGCCAGGCGGTGGCCGCCGCCGGCGTGCTGTTCGCCAAGATCGAGGACGCCCAGGTGGCGGAGTGGAGCGAACGGTTCGGCGGGTCCGGGGGCTGAAACGCCGACCCGGAATGATGAAGGCCCGGATCGCGCTCCGGGCCTCCTTTTCATCAGCCTGCCGGGGCCGGCAGCGTCTGCGTGGGCGGCGGCGCCTCCGCGGCCGGCGTGCCGTGGGCCGGCGCGGCGCTTTCCTCTTCCCCCCGCGTGCCGCGCAGGTGCTTGGCCGCCTCCTTGTCGTCGATGTCGAGGAAGCCGGGGGCGGCGGCGTTGTAGGGTTCGAGGTTGCCGGTGCGCACCACCACCGACCGCGCCCCGTCCCAGATCATGTGCAGGGCGACGTACAGCACGATGAGCAGGCCGACGTAGCCGATCCAGCGGTGCTTCGTCAGGATGCGGGCGATGAAGGTCGCCGCCACGCCCATCAGGGCGATGGACAGCACCAGGCCGAAGACCATGATCCACGGGTGCTCGTGGGCCGCGCCGGCGACGGCCAGCACATTGTCCAGCGACATGGTGACGTCGGCGATCATGATCTGCAGCAGGGCCGCGCCGAAGGACTTGCGCTTCAGGCCCAGCTCCTCGGGCGAGGGGCCCTTGCCGTGCTCGATCTGCATGGCCAGCTCGAGTTCGGCCTCGGCCTCGGCCTGGTCGTGGGTGGCGGACTCGCGCAGTTCGCGCCACATCTTCCAGCACACCCACAGCAGCAGCAGGCCGCCGGCCAGCAGCAGGCCGACGATGGCCAGCAGCTGGACGGTGATCAGGGCGAAGCCGATGCGCAGAACCACGGCGGCGGCGAGGCCAATGAGGATGGCCTTGCGACGCTGCTCCGGCGCGAGCGCGGCGGCGGCCAGGCCGACGGCGACGGCGTTGTCGCCCGCGAGCACCAGGTCGATCATCAGCACCTGGCCGAGGGCGGCCAGCTGCGAGGCGAGTTCGGGGGAGCTGAGGAATTCCATGGCCGCGCTCTAGGGGAGGAAGGGGCGGTTCGGCAAGCGGCCGCGACGGCTTCAGGTTCCGCCCCGGGCGCGCGCCGCCTCGTAGAGGGCGACGGCGGCGGCGTTGGAGACGTTCAGGCTCTCGAAGCCGCCGGGCATGGGAATGCGGGCGAGGTCGTCGCAGTGCTCGGCGACCAGCCGGCGCAGGCCGTCGCCCTCGGAGCCCATGACCAGCACGGTGGGGCCGCCGTCGAGCGCCTCTTCCAGGGTTCGTTCCGCCCCGCCGTCGAGGCCGATCGCGCGCCAGCCGAGGTCGGCCAGCCGCTCCAGCGCCCGGCTGAGGTTGACCGCGCGCACGCAGGGCAGGCGTTCGGTCGCCCCCGCCGCCGCCTTGGCGAGCGCCCCCGCCAGCGCCGGCGAATGGCGGTCCTGCACCACGATGCCGCGCGCCCCGAAGGCGAGGGCGGAGCGGAAGATGGCCCCGACGTTCTGCGGGTCGGTCAGCTGATCGAGCATGACGATGACGCCCTGCGCCGGCTCCGCCACCTCCTCCAGCGCGACGCCTTCCAGCGGCGCGACCTTGAAGGCCAGGCCCTGATGCACCGCGCCCGCGGGCAGCATGCGGGACAGGCCCGCCGCGTCCACGGCTTCGACGCGGTGGCCGTGCGGGGCCAGCCGGTCGCGCTCGATCTCCGCGGCGCGCTCGGGCGTGGCCAGCAGCCGGCCCATGCCCTTGCGGGCCGGGTTGGCCAGCGCCGCCAGCACCGCGTGCCGGCCCCACAGCCAGTGGTCGGCGTCGGCCTTGCCGCGCGCCGGTCCCGCCGCGGAGCC
>JANJTI010000284.1 GCA_024711185.1 Brevundimonas sp.
GGCGGCGAGACCCTTGTCCGACAGGTCGCCGCGCGTGAGCTGGCGCACGGTTTCGGCGCGATGGTCGATCTCCGGACGCGGCGTCGAGGACGCGGCCATGGCCAGGCCGGCGGCGGCCAGCGCCGCCGGCGTCGCCGCCGCCAGACGCCGGGCCGTCCTGTTCAGCCCTGTCCAGTCCATGGGCAATCCAGACTCCATCGCGGGTGAACGCCGCATCTGTCCATGTGCCGCCGAAGCGCGGCGCTTTTCAGGCGACGAACCGCCGTCAGGTCAAGCGGAAACCCGCACCGTTCATGTGGGGCCCCGGGCGCGGGAGTCCATATGCGGCCTTGCGGCGAGCGGCTCGCGCGGGCGAGGGTCATGGGCGCTCCAGGGCGGTCCGGACCGGAACGCATCCCGGGGCGAAGCGTTGCCAGAGGTCGCGGACGCGCGAATTGGGGGGTGAATGGGCGCGGTCACGGGCCTGCACAAGCTGGTGGATATCGATGGGGGGGTGCGCTGGCTGGCGCGCGTAGGCCGCCGTGCGTGGTGGGCCTCGGTGCTCATCGGACTGGTCTGCGCGGCGGCCGCGCTGCTGCTGCGCTGGCTGATGTCCGGCTTCTATCTGGAAGCCACGGGCTTCATGATCCTGCTGCCGGCGGTGCTGGTCGCGGGCCTGGCCGGCGGGCGTGTCGCCGCCCTCGCAGCCCTGGGCGCCTGTCTGGCAGGCGGCCTGGCGATCGTCGGGGTGGAACCGCTCCTCGCCGGCGAGCGGCGCGCCGTGGCCTCGACCACCAACTTCATCCTCGTCGGCCTGTTCTCGACGGTCGTCGCGGCCTCCCTGCGCAAGGCCCTGAGGCGGCTGGACAGCACCGTCGAGGACCTGCGCGCCTCGGCGGCGCGGATCGACGAGACCGAAGGCAGGCTGCACCTGATCAGCGAACTGGCCCCGGTCATGCTGTGGATGAGCGACGAGCGGGGCGCCTGCGTGCACCTGAACGAGGCGCTGCGCCGGTTCTGGGGGCTGGACGACAAGGGGGGCGACCTCGACTTCAGCCGGTTCCTGCATCCGGACGACCGCGAACGGGTGCTGGATGCGACCCGCGCCGCGGCCGAGGCTCGGAGACCGCTGGAGGTGGAGGCCCGATATCGTCGCGCCGACGGCGCCTGGCGGACCCTGCACACCGACGCCCGGCCCCGGCTCGATGCAGACGGCGTCTTCCGCGGCATGATCGGCGTCAACGTCGACGTCACCGACGCCCGGGCGGCGGAGGCGGCGCTGCGCGAGCGCGAGGCGCAGCTGCAGGCGATGGTCGACCAGGCCTCGGCCGGCATCGCCCGGGTGGCGCTGGACGGCACGATCCTGAGCGCCAACGCCCGGTACGCGGAAATTCTGGGCGTTCCGGGCGAAGCGGTGGTGGGGCTGACCACCGAGGCGGTGAGCCATCCCGAGGATCTCGATCGCACCCGGAGGGCGCTGCGCGAGGCCCTGAGGAGCGGCGGCGCCCAGCTGGAGAAGCGCTATGTCCGTCCCGACGGCTCGATCGTCTGGGTGGTGATCAGCCTCCGCGCCCTGACCGGCCCCGGCGGGCTGGTCGAGGGCTATATCGCGGTGATCGTCGACATCACCGACGCCAAGACGGCCGAGGCGGCCCTGCGGGAGAGCGAGGCCCGCTTCCGGCTGATGGCCGATACGGCCCCCTCCCCGGTCTGGCTGACCAACGCCGACGCCGAGGTCGAGTTCGTCAACAGCGCGCTCGTCGACTTCTACGGCCGCCCGGCCGACGAGATTCTCGGCCATGTCTGGCGGAGCGCCGTTCACCCGGACGACCTCGCGCTGGTGGCCAGGGCGCAGGAGGCCCACCGGCCGAGGCGCGAGCCCTACGGCTTCGAGGCGCGCTTTCAGCGGGCCGACGGGACCTGGCGCTGGATGCGCGTGGCCGTGAACCCGAGATTCAACGCCGACGGCGTGTTCCTCGGCTATGTCGGCATGTCGTTCGACGTGACGGACAGCCGGGAGGCGATCGAGGCCATGGCGCGGCAGGAGCGGCGCCAGTCGTTCCTGCTCGGCCTGATCGACTCGCTGCGCGACCTGACGACGCCGGAGGCCATTATGGCGCGGGTCGAGGAGGCGCTGGGCTCCGAGCTGCGCGCCGCCCGCGTCGGCTATGGCGAGGTCGACCAGCAGCGCGGCGTGGTCTTCATGAGCCGCGACTGGACCACCGGAGTCGCCAGCGCCGCAGGCGAATTCCGCCTCGACGAACTGGGGGCGGGGCTGATCGCCGATCTGGCGGAGGGCCGAACCGTCCGCATTCCGGACGTGCGCGAGGACCCTCGCACGCAGGACGCCCTGGCCAGCTTCGAGCGGCTGGGCACCCGCGCCCTGATGCGCACGCCCCTGATCCGGGGCGGCCGGCTGCGCGCCTTCCTCTACGCCCACGACTCGGAGGTGCGTCACTGGACCGACGAGGAATGCGATCTGCTCCAGGAAGTCGCCGCGCGGACCTGGGCGGAGATCGAGCGCACCCGCGCAGAGGCCGAGGTGCGCGAAAGCGAGGAGCGCTTCCGCGCCATCGCCGACACCGCGCCAGTGCTGATCTGGGTGACGGGTCCCGACCGGGTCCGCGCCTTCGTCAACCAGGCCTACGTCGCCTTCTCGGGCGGGACCTACGAAGAGGCCCGGCTGCTGGACTGGCGCGAGATCGTGCACCCGGACGACCAGGAGCGGATCGTCGAGGAATCGGTGACGGGAGAGGCCACGGGGCAGCCCTTCTCGCTGGAGGCCCGCTACCGCCGGCACGACGGCGAGTACCGCTGGCTGAAGTCCTTCTCGCGCCCCCGGTTCGGACCTGACGGCGAGACCATCGGCTTCGTCGGGGTCGCCTTCGACGTCACCGAAATGCGGGAATCGCAGGCGCGGCTGCTGGAATCCGAAACCCGTTTCCGCACCGTGGCCGACAGCGCCCCGGTGCAGATCTGGATGACCGATCCGGAAGGCGGCATCGCCTTCGCCAACCGGCGCTACAAGGCCTTCTTCAACGTCGGCGACGAGAACCTCCGCCACAGCTGGACGGCGGCGGCCGATCATTTCGGCCTGCGGGACTTCCGCGCGGCCTTCGAGGCG
>JANJTI010000327.1 GCA_024711185.1 Brevundimonas sp.
CCTCGTTCAGCATCTCGCGGTCGTGCGAGATGATCAGGGCCGTGGCCGGATATTTCTTCAGCCGCGCCTCGAGCCAGAGGGCGCCCTCGAGGTCGAGGTAGTTGGTCGGCTCATCGAGCAGCAGCATGTCGGGCTGGGCGAACAGGGCCGCGGCCAGGGCGACGCGCATGCGCCAGCCGCCGGAGAAGTGCGACATCGGCCGGTGCATGTCGTCGTGGCTGAAGCCGAGGCCGGCGAGGATCTCGGCGGCGCGCGAGGGGGCGCTGTCGGCGTCGATCTCGATCAGCCGGCCCCAGATCTCGCCCATTTCCTCGGGCTCGGCGGTCTCCAGCCGGGTGAGCAGGTCATGCCGCTCGACGTCGGCCTCGAGAATGGTGTCCAGCACGCTGACCGGGGTGGCGGGGTGCTCCTGGTCGACCGAGCCGATGCGGGCGGTCTTCGGCAGGGAGACCTCGTCGCCGTTGGCGGCCAGTTCGCCGAGGATGATCCTGAACAGGGTCGACTTGCCGATGCCGTTGCGGCCGACGAGGCCGACCTTGGCGCCGGGCGGCAGGCTGACCGAGGCGTCGTCGAGGAACTGGCGGCCCCAGGCGTTGAAGGTCAGGTTCGAAATCTGGAGCATGGGAAAGGCGAAGTCCGGGCCGCCTCTGATGCAGCGACCCGCCGCGTGGCGGGCGAAAGAGGCGGAAATGTGAGGCTGTTGGAAAGCGGGGAGGGCGCGTCTATAAGCCCGCGACCTTCAATCTCCCAAACAGAAGTCACTCCCATGACCGAACGCACCTTCTCGATCATCAAGCCGGACGCGACCCGCCGCAACCTGACCGGCAAGATCAACGCCGTGATCGAGGACGCCGGCCTGCGCATCGTGGCCCAGCGCCGCGTCAAGCTGTCGGAAGAGCAGGCGAAGAAGTTCTACGCCGTCCACGCCGAGCGCCCGTTCTACGGGGAGCTGGTCTCGCAGATGACCGCCGAGCCGGTGGTCGTGCAGGTGCTGGAAGGCGAGAACGCCGTGGCCCGCTACCGCGAAGTGATGGGCGCCACCAATCCGGAGCAGGCGGCGGAAGGCACCATCCGCAAGCAATTCGCCCTGTCGATCGGCGAGAACTCGGTGCACGGCTCGGACTCGCTGGAGAACGCGAAGATCGAGATCGAGCAGTTTTTCACGGACGACCAGATCGTCGGCTGATCGACCTCGGATCGCCGGAACATCGACGCGGCCGGATCGGTGACGATCCGGCCGTTGTCGTGTCAGGCTGTCTGAAAAGGCGAGTCGGATGCGCGAATACGGACGAAGGGGCGTTCTGCTTGCGGCAAGCCTGTCGGCGCTGGCGGGGTTCGTCAACGCCGTCGGCTTCATGACCCTGGGCGGCTTCTTCGTCTCCTTCATGAGCGGCAACCTGACGCGGTTCGGCGTCGGCGCGGCGCTGGGCCGGTGGGATCAGGCGGGCGTCGCGGCGGGTCTGATCGGCCTGTTCGTGGTCGGCGTGGTGGCCGGCGCCCTGGTCGCCCGGCGGGTGGGCGAGGAGCGGCGTTCGCTCGTGCTCGCCGTAGAGGCGGCGGTCCTGCTGCTGGCGGCCGGGCTGTGCACCGTCGGCTGGACGGCGGCCGGCATGGCCGCTGTGGTGCTGGCCATGGGCGTCGAGAATGCGGTTTTCCAGCGCCAGGGCGACGTCGGCGTCGGCCTCACCTACATGACCGGCACCCTGGTGCGCATGGGTCAGCGCATCGCCACCGCCCTGTGCGGCGGGCCCCGCTGGGACTGGGTTCCCTTCCTGCTGCTATGGAGCGGCCTGGCCGCTGGGGGCGCGCTGGGGGCGGTGAGCTTCCTGCGTTGGGGCGTGCTGGCGTTGTGGTTCGCCGCCGGTGTGGTGGTCGCACTGGCGCTGGCGGTGCGGGCGGCCGAGGCTCGGGCGGAACGGGGCGGATAGCGGCACGTTATCCCGCGGACCCTCATCTCCCCGGAGGAATACCGATGAAGACCGTTCTGAAACTCTCCGCCGCCACCGCCGCCCTGTCGCTTCTCGCGGCCTGCGGCTCGACCATGGAACAGCGCGCCGCCACCGGCGCGGTCGCCGGCGCGGTCGCCGGCCAGGCGATCGGCGGCAACACCGGATCGACCGTCGCGGGCGCCGCCATCGGCGCGGCCGCGGGCGCGGTGACCCGCCCCGACAAGTAAGGCTCCCGGCCCGAACGGAGCAGCGGCCCCGGCGAGCGCTCGCCGGGGCCGTTTCAGCTTTCAGGGTCGCGCCCGACAGAAGTCGGCGAGGGCGCGGGGGTAGAGCGCATGTTCGGACTCGAGCACCCGCGCGGCGAGGGAGTCGGGCGTGTCGCCGGGGCGAACGGGCGTGCGGGCCTGGGCCAGGACGGGGCCTTCGTCGACCCCCTCGGTGACGATATGCACGGTGCAGCCCGCCTCGAGGTCACCGGCGGCGAGCGCCCGGGCATGGGTGTCGAGGCCGGGGTATTTCGGCAGCAGGCTCGGGTGGATGTTGAGCATCCGCCCGACCCATCGGCCGACCAGCCAGGGGGTGAGCAGGCGCATGTAGCCGGCCAGGGCCACCACCTCGACGTCGCGCTCCCGCAACTCGGCGTCGACGGCCCGTTCGTGCGCCTCGCGATCCTTTCCGAAAGGGCGGTGGTCGACCACGGCCGTGCGAACGCCGGCGGCGGCGGCGGTCGCAAGCCCGCCGGCCTCGGGGCGGTTCGACAGCACCAGCACCACCTCGAAGGGGCAGTCGGGCGCGCGGGCGGCCTCCACGAGGGCGGCCATGTTGGAGCCCGTTCCCGAGATCAGCACCGCCACCCGCGTGCGGCGGTTCGCGGTCTCGGGCATCAACTGGCGGGCGCGGCCGGATCGCCGACCGACACGAAGGAGCCGGCCGGCCCGGGGAAGACGACCGGGCTCTCGTAGCCGTCGTCGGACACGGAGG
>JANJTI010000345.1 GCA_024711185.1 Brevundimonas sp.
TTGAGCGGCTTGGCCCCGGAGGCGGCCATGTACTCGACGGCGCGTTCACGACTCCACCCGTGGTGGTGCATGCCGGTGTCGACGACCAGCCGCACAGCCCTGAACAGGTAGGACATCAGGAAGCCGACGCGACCGAGCGGGTCGTCCGTGTAGACGTCGAGGTCGTCGGCGGCGACCGCTTCGGCGTACAGCGCCCAGCCCTCGTTGTAGGCCGAGAAGCCGTTGGCGCGACGGTAGGGCGGCAGGCTCTCGGTCTCGCGCTGCAGGGCGACCTGGAGGTGATGGCCGGGTGAGGCCTCGTGATAGGTCAGGGTGGGAAGGGCGAACTTCGGCCAGTTCGTGGTCGAGCGCAGGTTGATGTAGTAGGCGCCCGGACGGGAGCCGTCGAGCGGCGGCCCCTGGTAGTAGCCGCCCGGGGCGCCAGCCTCGATCGCGGGCGGCACGCGGCGCACCTCGACGTCGGTTCGGGGGAGGCGACCGAACACCTCGGGCAGCCGCGGCTTCAGCGCCTGGACCTGCCGGTTCAGCGAGTCGATCAGGGCGAGCTTGCCGTCCTCCGTATCCGGCCAAAGCTGGGCGGGATCCTTGTTCAGCGCATCGATGCGTTCGCCGACCGTGCCCTGGCTCATCCCCTGCGCCCGCAGGATCGCGTCGATGGAGGCGCCGATCTCCGCGACCTGTTCGAGGCCGATGCGGTGGATCTCGTCCGCGGAGAGGGTGGTGGTGGTCCAGTGCTTCAGGGCATGGGCGTAGAGAGCCTCTCCTTCCGGCAGGCGGCGCAGCGAGGCGTCGTGCACGGCGCCCGGCCGCAGCGCCTGGAGGGCGGCGATCTGTCGGGCCAGCGCCGGCTTGACCTCGGCCTCCACCAGGGCCGCCGCGCGATCCCCGTACCCCGCCAGGCCCAGCGCCGAGGCCTTGCGCTCCAGTGTCCGGACCATCGCCATGTCCCGCCCCGGCTGGGCGGCGAGGGCGTTCAACTGGCCGATGGTCAGGTCGAGGATGAAGTCCGGCGGGACCACGCCCTTTCCGGCGTCGGCGTGGACCCGCTCCGTCTCCGCGTCCACGGCCGGAGCGAAGGCGGCAAGACGGGCGAGGAAGGCGTCGGCGCCGTCGCGATCCTCGACCCGATGCTGGGTGTCGAGGAAGTCGGGCACGGTGAAGTAGGCGCCGGTCAGCTGGTTGACGAGGTACGGCCCCATGCGCCCGCCGCCCATGGTCGAGCCATAGTCGAACCCTGCGCCGGTCGCGGCCGTCTCGGCCCGGAACAGGGCCACGGCGTGGTTGACCTTGCCCGCCTCGCTGAGATCGCCGTCGCCGCCGAAGGCCCGCAGCACGCGCAGCCGCTCGACCGCCTGCGCGCGCTCCTCCCGCCAGGCGGCGGCGCTGCGGTCGCTCAGCCTGGACGACAGATGGGCCCGTGCGCCACGGTCGAGGCCGAGATTGGTGGCGCTCTCGGGCGAGTCCTCGATGTCCTCGTCGAACCAGCGCGTCAGCAGGGCGTCGAGTTCGGCGTCCGCGTCGCGGGCGAAGGCGAGCGCCGGCCGGGCGGCGACCGCCGCGGCCCCGGCGGCGGCGGAAAGGAGCAGGCGGCGGCGATCGATCATCACGGGTCTCCGTCTACGGTTCAGGCCTGGGCCGCCCAGTCGGCGACCAGACGCTCGAGCACCTCCAGCGGGATGGCGCCGGCCGCCAGCGAGACGTCGTGGAAGCCCCGGATGTCGAAGCGGTCGCCCATGGCCGCCCGGGCTGCGGCGCGGGTGCGATCCCAGACCGTGTGCCCGAGCTTGTAACTGCAGGCCTGCCCCGGCCAGACGCAGTAGCGCTCGATCTCGGTGGTCATGGTCGACTCGGCGTCGCCGAGGGTGTCGACCATGTAGCGGACCGCCTGCTCACGGCTCCAGCGCTTGTGGTGCAGTCCCGAGTCGGCGACCAGCCGCGCGGCGCGGAACATGAAGGATTGCAGATATCCCAGTCGTCCGAGCCGGTCGTTCTCGTAAACCCCCATCTCGTCGGCCAGCTGCTCGGCGTAGAGCGCCCAGCCCTCGGTGTAGCCCGAAAACAGCGGCATCTTGCGCAGGGTCGGGATGCCCTCGGCCTCCAGCGCCACAGCGATCTGGAAGTGATGGCCCGGACTGGCCTCGTGGTAGGTCAGGGTCGGCAGGGTGAAGCGCGGGGTCTCGGCCGTATTGCGCAGGTTGATGTAGTAGGCGCCCGGCCGCGAACCGTCGAGCGACGGCATCTGGTAGCTGCCGCCCGGCGCCCCCGCCTCGATCTCGACCGGCACCCGGCGGATCTCCACCCCCGCGCGCGGCAGTCGCCCGAACACCTCGGGCAGCCGCGCCTGCATGGCCGCCATCTGGGCGTTGAGGTCGGCGATCAGCTGCGCCTTGCCCTCGTCGGTGTTCGGGTAGAGCTGGTCAGGGCGGCGTGCGACGGCGGCGATGCGCTCGCCGACCGAGCCCTGCGTCAGACCCTCGGCGCGCAGGATCTCGTCGGCGCGGGCGCTGAGCTCGGCGACCTGGGCGAGGCCGATCTCGTGGATTTCGTCGCCGCCCATGTCGGTGGTCGTGTAGCTGAGCACGCCGTAGCGGTAGTAGGCTTCGCCATCCGGCAAACGCCAGCAGCCGGCCTCGGTCGGGGCCCCGGGCAGGGCTGCGGCGACGACGTCGGCCTGCCGCCGCATGGCCGGGTAGACGGCGTCCCGGACGATCTGCTCCGCCCGCGCCGCCCAGTCGCCGGCGAGGTTCGCCTCGGCGGCGCGACGGGCGAGCGATCGGGTCATGCCCGACTGCGCCGGGTCGACGCCAAGCGTGGCGGCGAACTGCTCGCCGGTCCGTCGCAGGACGAAGTCCGGCGGCGTGGCGCCGGCGGCGAAGTCGTGGCGAATGCGATCGGTCTCGACGTCCAGCACGGACGCAAAGGCCGCCAGGCGGTCGAGGTAGGCCTCGGCGTCCGCCGCCGACTGCACGGGGTGCTGGGTGTCCAGGAACTGCGGAATGCTGCTGTAGCTGCCGGTCAGCTGACTGACGAGGTAGGGGTTGGCGCCGCCCACGGGGGCCTGGATGACGTAGTCGAAGCGGTCCGCCAGGGCGGCGCCGTCGACGATGAACCGGGTGGTGTCGTAGTTGACCGCGTCCATGCCCGAGAGGGCGGATCGATCGATGCCGTCCAGCTCTGCGCCATAGCCGCGGAAGGCGGCGAAAGACCGGTCGACGAAGGCCAGCGAGCGATCGTCCAGTTGGCCCCGCGCCGCCGCGTTTGGCCCCGTGTCCAGACCAAGGGCGGTCATGAACTCGGGCGACTCGGCCAGGAACTCCTGCATCATCCGCTCGAGCAGCGCAGTGACCTTTCGCCCCTCCGGGGAAGAGACGGACTGGAAGGCCGCCGCGAGCGAGGGGGTCGCGACAGCGGCGGTCGCGGCGGCGGACGACAGGAGGAAACGGCGGCGATCGAGCATGGCGGTCTCACAGGCTGGGGAGCGAGGCTGCAGAGGACCCCGTCACGGCCGCGCTGGCAAGTCGCCGATGGGATCAGGCGGCGTGGAGCTCCTGCTTCACCCGCTCGGCGAGGGTCTTGATATCCAGCGGCTTGGGCAGGAAGGACACGCCCGCCTCGTCCTGGAGCAGGTCGGAGAAGTCGCTCTCGGCGTAGCCGGAGATGAACATCACCGGCGCGTCGCCGAGGAAGGGGCGGGCCTTCTTGAGCAGGGACGGACCGTCAAGGCCGGGCATGATCACATCGGAGATCATCATGTCGATCTGGCCGGCATGCTGCTCCGCCAGCTCGAGCGCCTCCTCGCCGTCGGCGGCCTCGATCACCTCATAGCCCCGCTGGCGCAGGAGGCGGGCCGCGATGCCGCGCACCGCCGCCTCATCCTCGACGAACAGGATGCGGCCGGCGCCCGACAGGTCGCGCGGCGTCTTGAGCTTGATCTCGATCACCGGCGTCTCGGCCAGCTCGGCCGCCGCAGCCTCCGGCAGGAAGATGCGGAAGGCGGCGCCGCCCTCCTCGAGGTTGGCGACGTTGATGTGGCCGCCAGCCTGCTCGACGATGCCGTAGACGGTGGCCAGACCCATGCCCGTGCCCTCGTTCACCGCTTTCGTGGTGAAGAACGGCTCGAAAATCTTGTCCAGCAGCTCGAGCGGCACGCCGGGCCCTGTGTCCGACACCTCGATCAGGGCGACGGCCCCGGTCGAGGCGTGGGTCCATCCCAGGCTTCGCGCCTCGTCGCGAGACAGGCGGCGGGTGCGGATGGTGACGACCGCGTCTCCCGGCTCGACCACCCCGCGCATGGCGTCGCGGGCGTTGACCGCGAGGTTCATCACCGCCGTTTCGAGCTGGCTCTGGTCGGCCAGAACCACCGGCAGATCGCGGCCGTAGTCGGTCTCCAGCCGCACGTCCTCGCGCAGCAGGCGGCGCAGCAGCACGGCGAATTCGCCAACCAGCTCGCCGAGGTCGAGCCGCTCGCGGCGCACCGTCGACTTGCGCGAGAAGGCCAGCAGCTTGCGCACCAGATCGGCGGCGCGGATGGCCGTCTGGCGGATTTCGTT
>JANJTI010000359.1 GCA_024711185.1 Brevundimonas sp.
GAGGCGGTCGACCTTGTAGACGACGCCGTCGATGTCGTAGCCGAGCGTGGCGCGGTCGGTCTGAAGGCGGTGGTAGATGGCCATCAGGCCGGCGGCGTCCTCGACCCGCTGCGATCGGTCGTTGACGGGGAAGCCCCAGTCGCGCAGCGCCTGCAGCGCCTCCCACTGCGTTCCCGCGATCGGGTCGGAGGTCTCGCCCCAGGCGTAGGCGAAGAAGCGAAGCGGCCGTGTGGCGGTGACTGTGGGGTCCTTCTGCCGCAGCGAGCCAGCGGCGAAGTTGCGCGGATTGGCGTAGGTGCGGCCGCCGGCCGCCTCGGCGGCGGCGTTGAAGGCGTCGAAGGCGTCGTTGGGCGCATAGACCTCGCCGCGCACCTCGACCACGGCGGGCCAGCCCGAGCCCGCGAGGCGGTCAGGAATGTCGTCCAGGGTCCGCAGGTTGGCGGTGACGTCCTCGCCGGTGCGGCCGTCCCCCCGCGTCGCGCCGGTGACCAGCACACCGTTCTCGTAGCGCAGGCTGGCCGACAGGCCGTCGATCTTGGGTTCGGCCACGAAGGCGATGCGTTCGTCGGCGACCAGCTTGAGGAAGCGACGGATGCGGGCGACGAAGTCCGCCACCTCCCCGGGGGCGAAGGCGTTGTCGAGCGACAGCATCGGCACGCCGTGCCGCACCGGCGCGAACTGGGCGGCGACGGCGGCGCCGACGGTCTGCGACGGCGATTCCGCCGTGGTCAGGTCGGGGAAGCGGTCCTCGATCTCCAGCGCCCGCCGCTTGAGCGCGTCGTAATCGGCGTCGGAGATCTCCGGCGCGTCGTGTCGATAGTAAAGCGCGTCATGGTGGCGGAGCGCGGCGGTCAGACGGTCCAGCTCGGCGCGGGCCTCGCTCTCGCTCAACTGGTCGACGGATTTGTCGGTCATGCAGGGCTCCGGAATCGCGAAACGGTTCTAACACCGGGCGGGCGCCGACGGGGCCATGACAGAGAGTTAATCTGACCTCATGGCCGCCGCCCGCTAGCGTCGGCGGCCGCCCCCGAGGAGTCGCCATGTTTGCGTATCGCCGCCCTATGCTGTCGTCCATCGCCGCCGCCCTGATGCTCGCGGGGTGCGCCGCCCCGGCCGTCGCGCCCCTGGCGACGCCGCAACCCCCGGCCTTCCAGGCCCAGCTGCTCGAGGACGTGCGCATCCTCGCCTCGGACGAGATGCAGGGTCGCGACACCGGATCGGCGGGCGGTGAGGCGGCGCGCGCCTACATCGTCGGGCGGATGGAGGCGCTGGGGGTGCAG
Organism: Brevundimonas sp.; assembly: GCA_024711185.1. GTDB lineage: Bacteria > Pseudomonadota > Alphaproteobacteria > Caulobacterales > Caulobacteraceae > Brevundimonas. The sequence continues at coordinate 1,281 of JANJTI010000359.1, forward strand.
GCTCCGATGGTGGGACGCCTGCAGCCGTGGGAGATGACCGGCCGCGGACGGGAGGGGCCCACGACCTGGAAAGGCGTCAACGTCCTCGGCGTGGTGCGCGGCACGCGCGTCACCGACCGCTACATCGTCGTCACCGCCCACTACGATCACGTCGGCGAGCACGGGGGACAGATCTACAACGGCGCCGACGACAACGCCTCAGGGGTGGCCACGATGCTGGCGCTCGCGGCCGAGCTGCAGCGCGAGGCGCCGGAGCACAACGTCCTGTTCGTGGCCCTGGATGGCGAGGAGCGCGGCCTGCTCGGGGCCCGTCATTTCGTCGAGGCGCCCCCGTTCCCGCTCAGCTCGATCACCATGAACCTGAATTTCGACATGACCGCCCGGGCGGAGACCGACGGCAAGCTGTGGGTCACCGGCACCTACCAGCATCCGCACTTCCGGCCGGTTCTCGAGGCGCTGCCGCCCCGGGGGCCGGTGGGACTGGCCTTCGGCAAGGACACGCCCGAGGACACAGGCGAGGACAACTGGGTGGAAGCTTCGGACCATGCCGCCTTCCATCGCGCCGGCGTGCCGTTCCTGTACCTGGGGGTGAACTACCACCCTGACTATCACCGGCCCTCGGACGACTACGAGCGGATCGATCCTGTCGTCTTCAGCAGTTCGACCCGACTGGCCATCGACGCGTTCAGGGCGCTGGACCAGGCGCTGGACCGCTAACGCCTATCGGTCGCAAACACGGGACTTGAAAAGGTCGTCATCGCGTCCTCTGGTGCAGGCGGAGACCCGCGCATGACCCCGTTGACCCCGTCGGCACTCGATCTCGGAAGCGTCCAGAAGATCCGGAAGCTGGCGGTGCTCGCGGGCCTGCTCGCGCTGGTGGGGCTTTCGGTGGTCACCCAGTCGATCGGCGGCGTGGACGGCCAGTGGCACGAGCACGTCGAGCTCGCCGGCTTCGTTGCGATGGTCGTCTCGATCGTCGGCCGGGCCTGGTGTTCCCTGTATATCGGCGGCCGGAAGAAGGCGGAGATCGTGGACCGCGGCCCGTACTCCATCACCCGCAATCCGCTCTACCTGTTCAGCTTCCTCGGCGCATTCGGCATCGGCGCCCAGAGCGGCAGCCTCACCATCGCCTTCCTGTTCGTCGCCGTCGCCCTGCTGGTGTTCTCCCTCACTGTGCGGCGGGAAGAGGCCTTCCTCGAACGGGAGTTCGGCGAGACCTATCTCGCCTACAAGGCTCGCACGCCGAGGTTCTGGCCTCGCTTCTCGCTGTGGCGGGACGAGGATCAGTTGACCGTCCGCCCGTCGCTGTTCCTGCTGACCATCCGCGACGGCCTCGTGTTCCTGCTGGCCATCCCCCTGTTCGAACTGATCGACGCCGGACAGGCGGCTCACTGGCTCCGGGTGTTCGCCCACCTGCCCTGAAGCAGGGCGTGACAAGGGCTCCCC
>JANJTI010000020.1 GCA_024711185.1 Brevundimonas sp.
ACCTGTCGGACAAGGGTCTCGCCGCCATCACCGCGCGGATGACCCCGTCCCAGCTCGCCGTGGCCCTCCGCCACGATCCCGGCGAGCGTCGCCCGGCGCTGTACGGCCTCACGCCCGGATGGGAGAGCCTGACCCTCGCCGGCAGGCCGACCCTCGACCTCGGGGCCAGCGGTCTGGAGGCGATCCGCCTCAACGCCGCGACCCCCGGTTCGGAGGGTCTCCTGCGCCCCGCCAAACCTTTCGAGTTCCGCCCGACCACGGCCGAGGACCGCCGTCGCGCCCGCCGCTGTCTGGCCCAGGCCATCTACTACGAGGCGGCGCTGGAGCCGACGGAAGGGCAGGAGGCCGTCGCCCAGGTGGTGCTCAACCGCGTCCGCGATCCGAATTACGCGAACACCGTCTGCGGCGTGGTGTTCGAGGGGGCGGAGCGGACCACCGGCTGCCAGTTCAGCTTCACCTGCGACGGCTCGCTGGCGCACGCGCCGGCGCGCTGGGCCTGGGATCGGGCCCAGCGGGTCGCCGACCGCGCCCTCGCGGGCCACGTCGCCAGCCGCGTCGGCACAGCCACCCACTATCACGCCGACTATGTCCGTCCGTGGTGGGCCCCGACCCTGAACAAGCTGACCCAGATCGGGGCGCACATCTTCTACCGCTGGAAAGGGATCTACGGCGAACCCGCCGCCTTCCGTCAGGCCTACGCCGGACGTGAGCCGGTGATCGACGAGGCGCGCTTCGCCCGGCCCCGGCTGCAGCTGGCCGCCGCGGCGGCCGAGGAGGCGAAGGCGGAGGCCGAGGCCGCCGTGCGCACCGTCCAGATCGATGGCCAGACCCGGGTCGTGGGAGTCGCCTCGCTCGGGGGCCGTCGCCAGCCCTCCGCGTCGGACATCGCCGCCATCAATGAGCGGCTGGCGGCCTTCGAGGCCCCGTCTCCCCGTCCTGCGCCGACGGTGGAGGCGCCTGGCGTGGTCTCGATGGAAGTCGAGGAGGTCGGCCGACCCGCAGCCTGATCTTCCGTTCGGATCGCGTGCAACGTCTGGCCAATCTTGGCATTAATGCACCCGGAACGGGCGCGCGGCGCCGCTTGAGGCCTGTGCGTGCGATATCCCGAGCAGACGACCGCTGAGGACCGGAGCCGCGACCGGCGCGAGGCTCTGGCCGCCATCGCCGACGCCATGCCGCAGATGGTCTGGTCGACCCGACCGGACGGCTTCCACGACTACTATAACGCCCGCTGGTACGAGTTCACCGGCGTGCCGGACGGCTCGACCGACGGCGAAGGCTGGAACGACATGTTCCATCCCGAAGACCAGGAGCGCGCCTGGGCGCGCTGGCGACATTCGCTGAAGACCGGCGAGCCCTACGAGATCGAATACCGCCTGCGCCGCCACGACGGCGTCTACCGCTGGACCCTGGGCCGGGCCATGCCCCTGCGCAACGAGGCGGGAGAGATCGTCCGCTGGTACGGCACCTGCACCGACATCGACGACCTGAAGCGGATGGAGCAGGCCAAGGAGCTGCTCAGCCAGGAGCTCAGCCATCGCATCAAGAACATCTTCGCGGTGGTCTCGGCCCTGATCGCCCTGTCGGCCCGCCGCTTCCCCGAGGCGAAGGACTTCGCGGCCGCTGTCCGGACCCGCATCAACGCTCTCGCCCGCGCCCACGAGTTCGTGCGGCCGCATACGGAGTCCTCGCGCCCCACCGTGGGCTCGATGACCCTGCACGCCTTTCTCAGCGACCTGTTCAAGGCCTATGCCGGGCCCGACGGGGCCGCGCGGGTGCGCCTCACCGGCGACGACGCCAGCTTCGACGACCAGGCGGCGACCTCGGTCGCCCTGCTGTTCCATGAACTGGCCACCAACGCCGCGAAGTACGGGGCCCTTTCGACCGAAGGCGGCTGGGTCGATCTCGACACGCGCCGCACGGACGACCGCTTCGTGCTCAGCTGGACCGAGAATGGCGGCCCGCCGCTCGCGGGCGAGCCCGAGCGGGCAGGGTTCGGCGCCTCGCTGGCGACGCTGTCCGTGGAAGGCCAGCTGGGCGGCCGTCTGACCCGCACCTGGGTGCGAGAGGGGCTGCGCGTCGTCGCCGACCTGCCCGCCACCGCCCTGGCCCGCCGGCGGGCGGCGCTAAATGTCGCATCCATGACATCCGGCTGAAACCCTGAACGAAACCGGGCGTTCATCTCCGGCGCCGTAGTGCGTTCTCAAGCGAAACTGACACCTCCCCTGCCGTCTCTTCTCGAATGACCGCCCGCATCCTCATCGTCGAAGACGAAGCCCTCGTCGCCATGGAGCTCCGCTTCGTGCTGGAGGATCTCGGCCACCAGGTGGTCGGGATCGCCGCCGACGCGCGCACGGCGCGCAACCTGGTGCGCGAGGCCGAAGTCGATCTGGCGCTGGTCGACATCCACCTGTCCGACGGTCCCACAGGCATCGAGCTGGGACGCGAGCTGGGGCAGGAGATCGGCGTCACCGTCCTTTTCATGACCGCCAATCCGGGCATGGTCCGCCAGGGGGTCGCCGGGACCATCGGGGTGCTCTCCAAGCCCACGGACGAGCGCGCCGTGCAGACGGCCGTGGACTACGCCCTGAGGCGGCGCAAAGGCCAGCCGGTGCAGTACGCGCCGCCGCAGCTTCAGCTGTTCGGCTAGGCCGAACCCCTACCAGGCCCCGATCTTCTCCGCCTCCTTGTGCGGGATCGGGTGGCCCTCGGCCTTGTGGTCCTGCTCGGCGAGGAAGCGCACCGCTTCCAGCGCCGCCATGCAGCCCATGCCGGCGGCCGTGACCGCCTGACGATAGACGTCGTCGGTCACATCGCCGGCGGCCCAGACGCCCTCGATGGCCGTCGCCGCCGTGCCGGGCCTGACCACCAGATAGCCGCCGGCCTTGGTCTCGAGCTGGCCGGCGAACAGTTCCGACGAGGGCGCGTGGCCGATGGCGATGAACACCCCGTCGGCCGCGATCTCGCGGGTCTCGCCGGTCTTGACGTTCTTCAGTCGGGCGCCGGTGACGGTCAGGCCGCCGTCGGTCTCGGCGCCCAGCACCTCGTCGATGGCCGAGTCCCAGATCACCTCGACCTTGGGGTTGGCGAACAGGCGGTCCTGCAGGATGCGCTCGGCGCGGAACTCGTCGCGGCGGTGCACGACGGTCACCTTCGAGGCGAAATTGGTCAGGAACAGCGCCTCCTCGACGGCGGTGTTGCCGCCGCCGACCACGATCACCTCCTTGCCGCGGAAGAAGAAGCCGTCGCAGGTGGCGCAGGCCGAGACGCCGAAGCCCTGGTACTTGGCCTCGCTCTCCAGCCCCAGCCACTTGGCCTGGGCGCCGGTGGAGATGATCACCGTCTCGGCCAGCATCTCCGTACCGCTGTCGAGCGTCAGCCGGAACGGCCGCTGCGACAGGTCGGCCTTGACCACGATGTCGTGGATCACCTCGGTCCCGACGTGCTCGGCCTGCTTCTGCATCTGCTCCATCAGCCAGGGACCCTGGATGACGTCGGCGAAGCCCGGATAGTTCTCCACGTCGGTGGTGATGGTCAGCTGACCGCCCGGCTGCAGGCCGGCGATGACCACCGGGTTCAGCATGGCGCGGGCGGCGTAGATGGCGGCGGTCCAGCCGGCGGGGCCGGACCCGATGATAGCGACGCGGACGGTTCTCGGAGTGCTCATGGCGCCTATCTAGGCGCTGATTCCCGCCGGTGCGAGACGGCCAGGCGCGCCAAGTCACATATCCCTCCCCTTCAGGGGAGGGGGGTCGGCGCGAAGCGACGACCGGGTGGGGTCTCGGGCTTCAGCGTATCCGCCGCTCCATCCGCGTGAGGATTTCCCGCGCCGCCCGATCCGTCTCGGCAAGCGGCTCGTAGCTCCAGCTTTCCAGCGTTCCGGCGAAAGGCCGCGCCGCGCCGCGCTTGCGCAGGTCCGCGTGCAGCCGGGCGAACTTTCCGGCCGGCTTGAGCGGGATCATCGGCAGGATATGGACCGGCCGGCCCGTCGAGGCGGCCTCCGCGGCCATGTTGGCGCTGTCCTCGGTGACCAGCACGTGATCGGCGTAGTGCAGGAAGGCGAAGTAGGGGTTTGACCCAGTCCCGTCCCAGATCCACCCCGGCAGCCGCGACAGGCGCGCCGTCATCGCCGCCTTCGCCGCCTCGGGCGTACGCCGCGAGAAGGTCAGCATCAGCGAGCCGCCGGTCGGCTCCACCGCCGCGGCGATCCGCTCGGCCAGCGCCGTGGCGTGCGCCTCGGTCAGATCGTGGGCGCGCGACTTCCCGCCGATGAGCACGGCCATGCGGGGCCGGGGCAGAGCCTCGAGCCGCCCGGCGAAGGCCCCGCCCCCTTCCGCCAGTCGCTCCGGCGTCACCCGATGGGGCGATCCCGTGATCGACAGCACATTCGGCCCCTCGATCCCGTCGTGCCGGGGGGCGATCACAAGGTCGAAGTCGCCGGTGCGCCAGCGCGGATCCTGGGTCTGGACGACGAAGGTGCGGCCTTCCGAGCGCCGTTTCGCAATCAGCGAAAGGGGAAGGGCGGCCCGGCCGGTGGCGATCCACACGTCTGGCCACGCCTCGCCGGCGGCGGGGAAGACCGGATCGGAGGACGGGTCGAGCATCCATGGCGCCTTCAGCGCCGAGGGCAGCCGGTCGAACGCCTTGCGCCATTTCACGCGGCGAACGGAGATGGTCGCAGACGGCGACAGGCGCTGGAGGGCTTCCGCCAGCCCCAGCGCCTGGTTCTCCATGCCGATCCGGCCGTCCGAGACGACCCGGATCGAAAGCGGGCCGGGTTGGCCTACTTCCACTCGACCTTGAGGATTTCGTAGGCCTTCACGCCGCCGGGCGTGTTGACCTCGACCACGTCGCCGACCTCCTTGGAGATCAGGGCGCGAGCGATCGGCGAGGAAACGGAGATCTTGCCCGCCTTCACGTCGGCCTCGTGCTCGCCGACGATCTGGGAGGTGCCTTCCTCTTCCGTGTCCTCGTCCACGACGGTGACGGTGGCGCCGAACTTGACGACGTCGCCCGACAGCTTGGTCACGTCGATGACCTGGGCGCGGCTGATCTTGTCCTCGATCTCGGCGATCTGGCCCTCGATCCAGCCCTGACGCTCCTTGGCCGCGTGATACTCGGCGTTCTCGGACAGGTCGCCGTGCTCGCGGGCCTCGGAAATGGCCGCGATCACGCTCGGCCTTTCGACCGACTTCAATTGCTTCAGCTGATCGTCGAGGACACGGTAGCCCTCGGCCGTCATCGGCACTTTTTCCATGATGTCGTGAGTTTCTTGTTACGCCCGACTGAAAGACGACTCGGCACAGGGATCGCTGGGCGCGCGCGACCGGCCCAAGAGGGTAGGGCGCCGCAAGGAAAGGTTCAAGGGCGCGAGAGTCGGGCGGGCTTGCGGCCCCGCGTCCCGACCTGGCGGATCAGGCTCCACGCCAGCCAGGCGACGGCCGCCAGACCCGCCGCCATGAACAGGGTCGACACGAACACGACGCCGGCGGCCATGAAGGCCAGCAGGAAGGCGACGGCGGCCGCCAGGGCGGCGACGATCTGGATGATCTTCAGGCGCATGTGGCGTTAACGCCGCGACTTTCCTGCGGTTGCGGGCCGGCTCGTGTTCATTTCGCGGCGGCGTAGGCGTAGTCGCCGCCCCGCTCCAGCGCCCGCCGCCAGGCCGGACGGGCATGGATGCGCTCGAGAAAGGCCCGGCACCGCGGCCGGTCCTCGCCGAAGCCGATGCGGGCCCCGGCCGCCTCCAGCGGGAAGCTCATCATGATGTCGGCGGCGCTGAAGGTCTCGCCGGCGAACCAGCCGCCGCGGCCCAGCTCGGCCTCCCACCAGGCGATGTGGTCGGCGATCTGCGGCGCGATCAGGGCGGCGTCGACCTTGCGCGAAATGCCCTTCGCCACCGGTCGGAGCAGCATCGGCGTCCGCTTCGGAATCTGGCTGAACACCAGCTTGAGCAGCAGGGGCGTCATCGCCGAACCCTCGGCGTAGTGCATCCAGTAGGTGAAGCGCCGCGCCTCCGGCGTCCCCGCGGGCGGCCTCAGGCCCGCGTTCGGGAAGGCCTCCAGCAGGTGCTCGATGATGGCTCCCGTCTCGGCGACCACCACCCCGTCGTGCTCGATCACCGGCGACTTGCCCAGCGGATGCACCGCCCGCAGCGCCGCCGGCGCCAGCAGGGTCTTCGGATCCCGCTCGTAGCGCCGGATCTCGTAGGGCGCCCCCAGCTCCTCAAGCAGCCAAAGCACCCGCTGCGAGCGGGAGTCGTTCAGGTGGTGGACGACGATCATGACGGGCCTCCGGTCCGGGACCCCGTTGTGGAGCGTTGACGCCGCGTCCGTCCAGAGGCTCAGGGCCGTCGTCCGCTCCAGCGCGGCCTGGCCCGGCCCGGTCGTCCGGGCGGAGCCCGGCGACTCTGCCACAGCTGCAGGGCGAGGGTGGCGAGAGCCAGCTTGCCGGCGTGGCGGCCGGCCATGCGGCGGCCGCCGCGGCTGAGCAGCAGGCCGCCGAGGACGGTGGCGATCGGGGGCAGGCGCATGGGAGTCTCCTTTGGCCTTCCAACGCCCGGGGCGCGGTCCCCGTTCAGTGATGCGCCCCGCCGTCCCCCTGTTGAGTCCGCGCCCGCTTTGGTCCTAAGCCGACGGCATGACCGACGCCGCCGAAGAGCCCCGCCTGACCTCGCTCGCCCACGGCGGCGGCTGCGGCTGCAAGATCGCCCCCGGCGTGCTGCGCGACATGCTGGCCTTCACCCCGCAGGCGGCCCCCTTCGCGGACCTGCTGGTGGGGACGGAGACTTCCGACGACGCCGCCGTCTGGCGCCTCAATGACCGGCAGGCCCTGATCGCCACCACCGACTTCTTCATGCCGGTGGTCGACGACCCCTTCCACTTCGGCCAGATCGCCGCCACCAACGCCCTCAGCGATGTCTACGCCATGGGCGGGACGCCCATCCTCGCCCTCGCCATCGTCGGCATGCCGGTCAACGTCCTGTCCCCGCGGACCATCGGCCGGGTGCTGCAGGGCGGCGCCGCCGCCTGCACGGCCGCCGGCGTCCCGGTCGCGGGCGGCCATTCGATCGACAGCGTCGAGCCGATCTACGGGCTGGTCGCGATCGGACTGGTGAACCCAAGGGCGCTGCTCACCAACCGGGGCGCGAAGCCCGGCGACGTGCTGATCCTGTCCAAACCGCTGGGCGTCGGCATTCTCAGTGCGGCCTTCAAGCAGGGCCGGCTCGACCCGGCGGGCTATGACACGATGATTGGGTCGACGACGCGCCTCAATCGGGTGGGCGCCGAGATGGCCGG
>JANJTI010000037.1 GCA_024711185.1 Brevundimonas sp.
GGGGCCCCCCCCCCCGGCGGGGGGTTTGGCCCCCTCACCCCACGCCCCGCGGGCGCGGGGGCGCCTGTGGGCCGCTTCGCGCCCGGGGTCGCGGCCGCGGAACTGCGGGCGGCAGATGGATTGGGACCATACGCGGTTGCCGTGCGCCTCCACGCTGGCGCGCGGCTCGCGGTAGATCACCTCCCGCATGCGGCCGGCGAAGACGTTGTCGACGATCACCGCGTGCCCGGCCGCCGCGGCGACCCCGACGGTGGAGGCCCGGATGCGGCTGTCCTCGAGCCGCAGTTCGCCGCTGTAGAGGACCGCACCCTTGTCCGAGCGGCAGATGCGGCTGTCCCTGATCGAAACGGAGGCGCCCTCGACGACCACGCCTTCGACGTAGCCGCAGATGGCGGTGTTATCGACCTCGACCCGGCCGTAGTCGCGACCGGACCGCACCAGCAGGCCGATCGAGCGCGGCCCGAAGCTGTTCGGCGCGTCGGTTCCCTTCAGCGTCGTGGCGGAGATGCGCGAGGTCTGGCCCGGGCCGGGGATCAGCTCGATCCCCGATTGGGCGCCGAGCACGGTCACCTCCCAGGCGTTCACCACCGCGCCGTCCGCAACGATGGCCGGGGCGATGGTCTGGGCGTCGAGCACCGCGTTGCGAAGATCGAGCAGGCCGCCGTCGGCGTAGATGGCCGCGTCGTCGCCCGCATGGCGGAACCCGACCCGGTTCATTACGATCTCGGCGCCATAGCCGACGACGCAGGCGGCGTCGCCGGCGCGGGGCGACGCGAAGACCATGTCGCGCACCTCGACCCGGACGCCCTGCGCCACCGTCATGCATGGGAGGCCGTCAGGGGCCTGCAAGGTCAGATGGTCGGTGCGGCCCCAGTCGCGGGGGTCGAAGCCGCCCTCCCCGATCAGCGTCAGCGGCTTGTCGATGTTCAGCCAGCCGACGCAGGGGCCGCCGCGGGCCCGCAGCACCAGGGTCCCCCCCGGACGCACGCGCCGCACGGCGTCCTCCACCGCACCGGTTCCCGGATTGCCGCCGCAATCGACCAGAACGATCTCTTCCCCGCCCGGCCGGTAGCCGTGCCCGCCCGCGTAGTAGTCGGGACGCCAGTCGGGGCGGTGGCGGCGATAGTCGTAGCGGCGGTGCTGGTAGCCGCGGCTGCGATACGTACGTGTCGGCGGGTCGAGGAGGAGGCCGAAGTTCGGCCGGGTCTGGCTCTCCACCTTGGCCGCCACCTGGGCCCGCGCCGTCGGGGCGTCGAGCAGGGCGAAGGTTGCGATCGCCGCGGCGACGGCTGCGCCGCCGACGATCAGGCCGATGGGGGTGCGGGTCGTCATGGGTTCACGCCCTCCTTAGCGGCGCTGCGAACGAGAGACCTGGGCCAGCACCGCCTGCAGGCGTCCGGCCGAGGGGCCGAAGCCCGACAGGGCGGAGTCGATGCGAAGCGCCACCGCCTGGGCCTTGTCCTGGTCGGCGACACCCGACACCCCCAGGGCGAAGTAGCTGGACATGGCGAACTTGGCCTCGGGGCTGCCCTGGCGCGCGGCCTCCTCGAACCACCTGAACGCGCGGGCGTAGTCGGGCGGCAGGCCGATGCCCTCGGCGTACATCACCGCCAGCACCAGCTGCGCCTCGGACGAGCCGTTGACGGCCGCCAGCTGGATGGCGCGCACCCGCTCGAGGTAGGACAACCGCCCCTCCATCGGGTGGCCGAGCATGGCCTCGAGCGTCTCGATCTGCCGCTTCGACAGGTCCTCGGGTCGCTGGGGAGCCGTGTCGGTCACCCCGAGGTAACGCAGGGCCCGCCCCACATGTATGAACGGCAGTTCGCCGCCCATGCGTGACAGGGCGTACTCGTACGCGTCGCCCCGCGGCCGGCTCTCGTCCGAAAAGGGGACGCCCGACTGCGGCGCGTCATTGGGATAGAATTCGAAGGGCGGGGTCCACTGGCGGGCCTTGGCCTCGACGAAGCCCCGGTAGCGGCTGCGTCCCGGGGCGGAGCGCTCGAAATCGCTCATCAGCACATAGGCGCCGACGTCGCCGGTCTGCACCGCGAGGTAGTTGTACAGATAGGCGTCCACGTCGTTCCGCGGGAACAGGCTGACCGCGGTCCGGTATCCGCGACGACGCCGGTCGCCGCCACCCGGGTGGTCGCCGCCCCGGCCCCAGGCCTCGCGCGCCTCGCGGTTGTCCTCCGGCTCTCCGAAGGGCCCGTACAGGCCGTCGTGCAGGCGGGCGAGGGTGCGGAAGCCCTCCGCGTCCTGCGTGGACAGGACATAGATCACCCGGTCGCGAACCTCCTCCTGCTCCTGCCGCGTCATCTGGCCCAGAAGCCGGTCGAGGCGCTGGTAGGCGTTGTGGCGTTCCCAGGCGCGGCAGTCGTCGTAGCGTGACAGGGGCCGCCACCCGCCCCACCCGTTGCGCGTCACGCGGTTGATCGGAGCGTAGCCCTCGTCGTTCGCAAGCGCCATGGCGTACCAGGTGGCGGCTTCGATCGGATCCTCGATATTCTTGTCGGTGGCACGGGTGGCCGAATAGCGGGAGCCGAGCTCGAGCTGGGCGAAGAAGTCGCCGCGGAAGGCCGCGCGACGCAGGGCGCGCAGTCCGGTCTCCTGCGCATTGAATTCCGATCCGGTCAGCGACGCCGGGCGGGGGCAGCTGTTCGCCCGCGCATCGCCCTGCCAGAAGCGGACGCCGCCGCGATCCCCGCACGAGGCGACGGTCAGGGCCGCGACGGCAAGCACGCCCGCGACAGCTGCAACCGCCGCGGGGCGGCGCGAGCGTACGGGCCGCGAGCGTATTTCCTGGCTGGCTTCGCTCTCGGCCATACTCCCCTCGCACCCCAGATTTCGGGCCGCGCCCGGTCGTTAACCTTTGCGCGACCCGACAGTCCGGTCCAGTTAAGGTCCTGTCAAGGTTAACGCCGTTTTGCGAGAAAGCGTTGCCGCAGGGCGGCCATTTTATGACCGGTGGCGGACTCTCCGAGGCGAATCAGCTGCTTGGGACTTCGCCTCACGGGGGAGTCCGGCGGCCTCGCCAGCGGCCGCGCCTCCGCCTATATCCGGCCCCGCCTCCCGGAGATGCCCCGATGTCCTACGTCGCCCGCGACGACCGCCCCGCTGACAAGGCCGCCCGCTATGCGGAGGTCGAGGATGAGATCCTCGCGGTGCTGGAGGGCGAACCCGATCGTGTCGCCCGGATGGCGACCGTCGCCTCGATGCTGGTCGACGCCTTCCCGATCTTCTTCTGGACCGGCTTCTACGTCGTCGATCCGGCCAAGCGCGACGAACTCGTCGTCGGTCCCTACCAAGGGACCCTCGGCTGCCTGCGGATCCCGTTCGGTCGGGGCGTTTGCGGGGCTGCGGCGGCGACCCGAGCCACCCAGGTGGTCGAGGACGTTCACGCCTTCCCCGGCCATATCGCCTGCGACAGCCGCTCGGCCAGCGAGATCGTCGTGCCCGTGTCCGATGCGGACGGGAACCTGATCGCTGTGCTCGACATCGACGCCACGGAGAAGGCCGCCTTCGACGCGGTCGACGCCCGGGCGCTGGAGCGGCTTATGGGCAGGGTGTTCGGGGTCTGATCATCTGCTAAGCGGAGCCGCAGGAGGACGACATGTCGCAACGGGTGATCGCCGTAACCGGCGGACACGGGGAGCTGGGCCGGGCGGTGGTCGAGGCAGCGGTCGCCGACGGCCTGCAGGTCGCCGTGATCGACCATGCCGCCGGCCCCGGCGTGCCCGAGGGCGTGCTGGAGCTCGGCGGCGTCGATCTGACGGACGGGCAGGCGGCGCGCCGCGCCGTGGATGCGGCCGCTGAGCGTTTCGGCCATCTCGACGCCCTGCTCAACATCGCCGGCGGCTTCGTCTGGCAGACCACGGACGACGCCGAGCCGGCCTGGGACCGCATGCACGCGCTCAACCTGAAAACGGCGCTGAACGCCAGCCGCGCCGCACTCCCCTGGTTGAAGCGCTCGGAGGACGGCCGCATCGTCAATGTCGGGGCGAACGCGGCGCTGAAGAGCGCCGCGGGCATGGGCGCCTACGCCGCCTCCAAGGCGGCGGTGCACCGGCTCACGGAAAGTCTCGCGGAGGAGCTGAAGACAACCTCCGTCACAGTCAACGCCGTCCTGCCGTCGATCCTCGACACGCCGCAGAACCGTGTAGACATGCCCGAGGCCGACCCGTCGAAATGGGTCCGGCCGGCCGACCTCGCGCGGGTCATGCTGTTCCTCGCATCCCCGGACAGCCGGGCGATCACGGGCGCGCTGATCCCCGTCGTCGGCCGCGTCTGATGCGCCCCGCCCGCTCGGTCCTGTTCCTGCCGGCCAGCAATCCGCGGGCGATCGAGAAGGCGCGCGCCCTGCCCTGCGACGTCGCCATCCTCGACCTTGAGGACGCCGTCGCCCCCGAGGCCAAGTCCGACGCCCGCGCCGCCGCCGTCGAGGCGGTGCGGGCGGGCGGGTTTGCGCCGCGCATCGGGGTCAGGATCAATGGCTTGGACACGCCCTGGGGCGAGGCCGATCTCGCGGCGTTGGCGGCCAGCGGCGTCCAGTTGATCGTCGCCCCCAAGGTGGACGACGCCGCGGCGGTTCGGGGTCTCGCAGGACGCGTTCCCGCCGGGGCGGCCCTGTGGGCCATGATCGAGACGCCGGGGGCGCTGCTCGACCTGCCGGCCATCGCCCGCGCCGCCGCGGCCGCGCCGCTGGAGGCGCTGATGCTGGGCGTGAACGATCTGGCCGTCGGCCTTGGAACCGGCGCCGCGCCGGATCGCGAGCCGCTGAAGCCGTGGCTCGCCGCTACCGTCGCGGCGGCGCGTGCGCATGGATTGATGGCGATCGACGGGGTCTACAATGACTTCGCGGACGCCCCGGGCTTCGCCGCCGAGAGCGCCCAGGCCCGGCTCTACGGATTCGACGGCAAGAGCCTGATCCATCCGTCGCAGATCGAGCCGGCCAACGCCGCCTTCTCACCCTCTGCGGAGGACGCGACCCGGGCCCGCGCCGTCGTCGCCGCCTTCGCGGCCCCGGGGGCCGCGGGCAAGGGGGCCATCCGCGTCGAGGGTCGCATGGTCGAGCGGCTTCATCTCGCCGCAGCCGAGCGCCTGCTGGCCCGGCTCGACCCGGGCCGCTGAGCGGCGTATCCAGTCCGTCCAGAAACAGAACGCGCCCGGACCGGGCGCCGGAGCGCATCGGGACTCCATGACCCAAGCCGTCATCGCCGCCACCGGCCTGTTCACGCCGGAACAGTCGATCTCCAACGCCGAACTGGTGGCCGCCTACAACGCCTTCGCCGACCGCTTCAACGCTGACCATGCGGGCGAGATCGAGGCGGGTTCGGTGGAGCCGCTGACCCACTCCTCGGTCGAGTTCATCGAGAAGGCGTCGGGAATCCGCTCGCGGTACGTGCTCGACAAGGCGGGCGTGCTGGATCCCGAACGAATGCGGCCCCGGCTGCCCGAACGCGGCAACGACGAGATCTCGGTCCTCGCCGAGATGGCCGTGAAAGCCGCCCGGGACGCGCTCGCCCGCTGGGGCAAGCCGGTTTCGGAGATCGGGGCGGTAATCTGCGCCGCGTCGAACATGCAGCGCCCCTATCCGGCGATGGCCATCGAGGTACAGCAGGCGCTGGGCATCGAGGGCTTCGCCTTCGACATGAACGTGGCCTGCTCCTCCGCCACCTTCGGGCTGAAGACGGCCGCCGACTTCATCGCCTCCGGCTCGGTCAGGGCGGTGCTGATGGTCAATCCGGAGATCTGCTCGGCTCACCTCAACTTCAAGGACCGCGACAGTCACTTCATCTTCGGCGACGTGGCGACGGCCGTGATCGTCGAGGCCGCGGACCAGGCCGTCGACGGCTGGGAGATCCTGGGGACGCGGCTGAAGACTGTGTTCTCCAACAACATCCGCAACAACTTCGGCTTCCTCAACTCCGCCGCGGTCGAGACCGGGGCCAGCGAGCCGGTCGCCGCCGACGGGATCACCGACAAGCTGTTCGTCCAGCAGGGCCGCAAGGTGTTCAAGGACGTGGTGCCGATGGTGGCGGAGATGATCGTCGACCACGCCCGCGACCTCGGCCTCGACCCGGCGGAGCTGAAGCGGCTGTGGCTGCACCAGGCGAACATCAACATGAACGAGCTCATCGGCCGCAAGGTGCTGGGGCGGGAGCCGACGGCGGAGGAGAACGTCATCATCCTCGACGATTACGCCAACACCTCCTCGGCCGGATCGATCATCGCCTTCCACCTGCACCAGGACGGTTTCGCGCCGGGCGAGGCCGGGCTGATCTGCAGCTTCGGGGCCGGCTATTCGGCCGGGACCGTGTTCGTCAGGAAACGCGCCTGATGGTGGACCGGTCGGACGTCGGGGCGGTGGTGGACGCCATGTACGCCTGCATCTCGGGTCCGGCAGGCCCGCGCGACTGGGAGACCCAGCGCGAGATCTTCCATCCCGACAGCCGCCAGGCCCGCACTTGGCTGGACGCGGACGGCCGGCCGGCCATGCTGGTCATGGGCCGCGACGACTACGAGGCGAACGTCACGCCCTTCTTCGAGACCACCGGCTTCTTCGAAATCGAGATCGATCGCCGCGTTTCCATCTTCGGCAACATGGCGCACGTCTGGAGCGTCTATGAGGCGCGCAACGACCCGGCCGACGCCGAACCCGAACGGCGCGGGATCAATTCGATCCAGCTGTGCCGCGGTCCGGATGGCCTGTGGTCGATCCTGCACATGATCTGGGACAACGAGCGGCCGGGGCTGAGCGTCGGCGACGCTTCCGGCGGCTGACCCGGAGCAGCCGCCCGTCTCAATCGAGGAAGCGCGCGCGGTCCTCTGCCGAGGGCGCCATGCAGACCTCTGTCCGGCCGAAGATGCGATACCGGTTGCGCGCGACCAGATCGTAGGCGAGATCCCGCGGCGCACGCGGTGCGAACTTCAGTATCGCCACCGGCCTCGTGGACGGAAGCGCCCCCAGCACCGTCAGCGCCGCGTCCGACTTGAAGAAGATACG
>JANJTI010000093.1 GCA_024711185.1 Brevundimonas sp.
GGCTTCAGGGGCGGCAAGGGGGTGGCGACCTTCTTCGGCCTGCTAATCGCCGCGGCGTGGCCGCTGGGCCTCATGGCCGGGGCGACGTGGCTGGCGATAGCGGCGCTGTTCCGGATCTCGTCCCTGTCGGCCCTCGTCGCCTCGGCCGCCGCGCCGGTCTACGCCTTGCTGCCGGTGGCCGCCCTCGGCCTACCTTCGCCGGCGCCGATCCTCGCCCTGGCCGCCTTCACCGCGGTGCTGATCTGGATCCGCCACGCCGAAAACATCGGGCGGCTGCTGAAAGGCGCCGAGCCGCGGATCGGGGCGAAGAAGGGGTGACCCTCGACGCGGCCGAGCGGTTCGCCCGGTTGCGGCTGGCCCGCACCGACCGCGTCGGCCCCGTCGCCTTCCGCCAGCTGCTGGACCGCTTCGGCAGCGCCGTTCTGTCGCTGGAGGCCCTGCCCGATGTCGTGCGTCGGGGCGGCGGCCAGGGCTTCACCCTGCCCTCGCCCGCGGAAGTCGAGGCTGAGCTGGAGCGCGGCGAGCGCCTCGGCGCCCGGCTGATCGTTTTCGGGGACGAGGGCTATCCGTCCATGCTGGCGGCCGTCGATCCGCCGCCGCCGCTGCTGTGGACCCTGGGCGACCCGACCCTGATGGCGCGACCCTGCCTCGCGATCGTGGGCGCCCGCATCGCTTCGGCCGGCGGTCAGCGCATCGCCCGCGGGCTGGCGCAGCAGCTGGGAGAGGCAGGCCATGTGGTGGTCTCGGGCATGGCGCGCGGCATCGACGGCGCGGCCCACGCCGGCGCGCTGCCGACCGGTACGGTGGCGGTGCTGGGCGGCGGGGTCGACGACGTCTATCCGCCCGACAATGCCGACCTGTACCGCCAGATCGTCCTGCAAGGCTGCGTGGTCTCGGAGAGCCCGGTCGGGGCGCGGGCGCAGGCGAAGGATTTTCCACGCCGCAACCGCATCATCTCCGGCCTTTCGCGCGGGGTGGTGGTGGTCGAGGCCGAGCTGCGCTCCGGCTCGCTGATCACCGCCCGGCTGGCGGCGGAACAGGGCCGCGACGTGTTCGCCGTCCCCGGTTCGCCGCTGGACCCGCGTGCGAAGGGACCGAACGAGCTGCTGCGTCAGGGCGCGATCCTGTGCGAGGGCCTGACCGACATCGAGCGCGAGTTCGAGCGGCCGCGCGCGATCCGCGAACCGGGGCCGGATGATCCCTTCGCCGGCGCGCCGGACGAGATCGCGGTGGAACTGGTCGAGCGGGTGGCCGCCCTGCTCTCGCCCACGCCGACGCCGCGCGACGAACTGGCCCGGGCCGCGAACGCGCCCATCGGGGCGGTGGCCGCGGCCCTGCTGGAGCTCAGCCTGACGGGTCGCGCGACCTTGCTGCCCGGCGGACTTGCCTCGCTCTGAGACGGCGTCGGGCGAGCGCCGATTGACAGGCGGGCCGGAGCCAACCACGTTCCCGCGCCTCTGAAAGGCCCCTTCCCGCATGAACCTCGTCGTCGTCGAGAGCCCCGCAAAGGCCAAGACCATCAACAAATACCTCGGCCCTGACTACACCGTCCTGGCCTCCTACGGCCACGTCCGCGACCTGCCGTCCAAGGACGGATCGGTCGCCCCCGACGACGACTTCGCGATGAGCTGGGAGGTCGACGCCAAGGCCTCGAAGCGCCTTTCCGAGATCGCCGAGGCGGCGAAGAAGTCCGACCGCGTCATCCTCGCCACCGACCCGGATCGCGAAGGCGAGGCGATCAGCTGGCACGTGCTGGAGGTGCTACAGAAGAAGAAGGCGCTGAAGGACAAGCAGGTCCAGCGGGTCACCTTCAACGCCATCACCAAGGGGGCCGTGCTGGACGCCATGGCCGCGCCGCGCGAGCTCGACATGGAGCTGGTCGAGGCCTACCTGGCCCGCCGCGCGCTGGACTATCTGGTCGGCTTCACCCTGTCGCCAGTGCTGTGGCGCAAGCTGCCCGGCGCCCGCTCGGCCGGCCGGGTCCAGTCGGTCGCCCTGCGCATCGTGGTCGACCGCGAACTGGAGATCGAACGCTTCCGGCCGCAGGAGTACTGGTCGGTCGAGGCCGATCTGGCCGCCGACAGCCCGCCCTTCACCGCCCGGCTGGTCAGGCACGCGGGCAAGCGGGTGCAGCGGCTGGACATCGTTTCCGAGGAGATGGCCCGCGCCGCCCGCGCCGCGATCGACGGCGGCGCCTTCACCATCCGCTCGATCGAGAAGAAGCCGGTCAAGCGCTCGCCGGCTCCGCCCTTCACCACCTCCACCCTGCAGCAGGAGGCCGCCCGCAAGCTCGGCTTCACCGCCCAGCGCACCATGCAGGCGGCGCAGAAGCTGTACGAGGGCGTCGACGAGACCGGCGGCCTGATCACCTATATGCGGACCGATGGCGTCTCGGTCAGCCCGGAGGGCATCGCCCAGGCGCGGCAGGTGATCGGCGACCGCTTCGGCCCGGCCTACCTCCCGGCCGAGCCGCGCTACTACAAGACCAAGGCCAAGAACGCCCAGGAGGCGCACGAGGCGATCCGGCCGACCAACATCGCCCGAGCGCCGGAGACCCTGCGTCTCGAGGGCGACCTGCAGCGCCTCTACGAGCTGATCTGGAAGCGCATGGTCGCCAGCCAGATGGAGAGCGCGCGGCTGGACCGCACCACGGTCGAGATCGACAGCGCCGACGGCCAGACCGGCCTGCGGGCGACGGGGCAGGTGGTGGCCTTCGACGGCTTCATCGCCGCCTACGAGGAGGGTCGCGACGACCGGCCGAAGTCGGACGACGACGAGGACGACGCCACCCGCCTGCCGGCGCTGAAGGAAGGCGCGACGGCCAGGGTCGAGGCGATCCGCACCGAGCAGCACTTCACCGAGCCGCCGCCGCGCTTTTCGGAAGCGACCCTGGTCAAGAAGCTGGAGGAGCTGGGGATCGGGCGGCCGTCCACCTACGCCTCGATCCTGACCACCCTGCGCGACCGCGGCTATGTTCGCATGGACAAGAACCGCTTCATCCCGGAGGACACCGGGCGGCTGGTCACCGCCTTCCTCGAGCAGTTCTTCGGCAAGTGGGTGGAGTACGACTTCACCGCCGATCTCGAGACACGACTGGACGAGGTCTCGGCCGGCGATCTCGACTGGAAGGTGCTGCTGCGCGACTTCTGGGGCCAGCTGAAGCCGGCGACGGACCAGGTCACCGCCCTGCAGGGGGTGATCGACAAGCTGGACGAGGCCATCGGGCCGTTCCTGTTCCCGCCGAAGGCCGACGGCTCGGACCCGCGCGCCTGCCCGGTCTGCGGCACGGGCCGCCTGCACCTGAAGGCCAGCTTCAAGATGAAGTCGACCTTCATCGGCTGCTCGAACTATCCGGAGTGCAAATACACCCGCGGCTTCGGCGCGGGCGCTGGCGGCGAGGAGGCGGCCAGCGACCGCGAACTGGGCGTCGACCCCGCCACCGGCCAGGCGGTGCTGCTCAAGATCGGCCGTTTCGGCCCTTACGTTGAGACCGCGGGCGACGGCGACAAGCCGAAGCGCTCGTCCCTGCCCAAGGGCTGGTCGGCGGCGACTCTGGAGCTGGGTCAGGCCCTGCGCCTGCTCGCGCTGCCGCGCGAGGTCGGCACGCACCCGGAGGACGGCAAGCCGATCACCGCCGGCCTCGGCCGCTACGGCCCCTTCGTGCAGCACGCCGGAACCTACGCCAATGTCTCTGACATCGATGAGGTTTTCGACATCGGCCTGAACCGCGCCGTGGCCTTGCTGGCCGAGAAGCGGGCGGGTCGCGCCGGGCGCGGCTCGGCGGTCGCGCCCCTGAAGGAACTGGGGGCGCATCCCGAGACCGGCGAACCGGTGCAGGTCATGGCCGGCCGCTTCGGCCCCTATGTGAAGTCGGGCAAGATCAACGCCACCCTGCCAAAGGGCACGGCGCCCGAGGACATGACGCTGGAGGCGGCGCTGCCGCTGCTGGCCGCCAAGGCGGGCGCGCCGGCCAAGGGCAAGAAGGCGACCGCGAAGATGGCGACGCCCAAGGCTGCGGCGGAGAAGCCGGCCGCGAGGAAGGC
>JANJTI010000097.1 GCA_024711185.1 Brevundimonas sp.
CCCTCGTCCAGCGGCTGGCGCTTCAGGCCGCGGAAGGCCAGCACCTTGGTGATGCGGCCGCGCTCGATTTCCTTGCCGTCGCGATCGAGGGCGTGGATGGCCATGCCGGGAACGGCCTTGCCGGACTGGATGCGGCCGGTCAGCAGACGGCCCAGGAAGGGGTCGCTTTCGATCAGGACGTTCAGCATCTGGAACGGCTTGTCGCGGTTCTCCTGAACCTTGGGCGGCGGCACGTGCTCGACGATCAGGTCGTACAGCGGGGTCAGGTTGTCGTTGGGGACGTTCAGGTCCAGCGTCGCCCAGCCCGAACGGCCCGAGGCGTAGATGTGCGGGAAGTCCAGCTGCTCATCCGTCGCGCCGATGGCCGAGAACAGGTCGATCGTCTCGAGGTGCACCCGGTCCGGATCGGCGTGGGCGCGGTCGACCTTGTTGATGCACAGGATCGGCTTGAGGCCCATCTTCAGGGCCTTGGTCAGCACGAACTTGGTCTGCGGCATGACGCCTTCCTCGGCGTCGACCAGCAGGACGCAGCCGTCGACCATGCCAAGGATGCGCTCGACCTCGCCGCCGAAGTCGGCGTGGCCGGGGGTGTCGATGATGTTGATCCGGGTCTCGCCGGCCTTGCCGTTCCACAGCACGGAGGTGGCCTTGGCGAGGATGGTGATGCCCCGTTCGCGCTCCTGATCGTTGGAGTCCATGGCGCGCTCGGTAGTCGCCTCGTTGGCGCGGAAGACGCCGGACTGGGCCAGCAGCTGGTCCACCAGGGTGGTCTTGCCGTGGTCGACGTGGGCGATGATGGCGACGTTGCGCAGGTTCATTTCGGGCTCGGGCGGACTGTGTTCGGTCGCGGAGGGTCCGCGCCGCTTCGGGAAAGGGCGATTGCGGGAAGGCGGGCGCCTCTTACAGGCGCGAACGGCGAAACGCCAGTGCGCGACGAGGGCGCACTGGCGAATCGGCGTCGATCATCGCGCCCAAAAGGGGCGAAGCAAGGGCGGCGTCACACCTTTGCGGAGCGGCTCCGCACCCAGGCATAAAGGGCCAGGGTCAGCGCCGTGAAGGCGACGATACCCGCCAGCATGGCGGGCCAGGCCGAGCCCTCGGGCAACATGGCGAAGGGCGCCTCGTTGTCGGTGGCGACGATGACCCCGGCGGTCATGACGAGGAACAGGCTCTCGCCCACGATCAGGCCCGACGCCAGCAGCACGCCCATGCGCCGGCCCACATCGGCGAAGCGCGTGCCGCGCAGCGCCTTGTTGTACAGCCAGCCGCACACCGCTCCGACCACCAGCATGGTGGTCACCGCCGCCGGCAGGTAGAAGCCGATGCCCACGGCCAGCGGCGGCAGCTTCATCCGGCCCTTGGTCGCGCCGGTCAGCAGGGCGTCCAGCATGATGATGACGACGCCGATGGCCGCGCCGAGACCGATCAGGTCCCAGCGCAGGTCGCCGCCGATGACTCCGCGGGCCAGGGCGGAGATCAGGGTCGCCTGGGGCGCGGCAAGCGGTTCGTTGGCGATCCCCGCCGGCCCGCCGGCGAAGCCGAAGGCGCGGTTCAGCAGGTTGAGGATCAGCGGGATCACCAAGGCGCCCGCCCCGACCCCGACGATCAGCGCCGTCTGTTGCCGCCACGGCGTCGCCTGCACCAGCTGGGCGGTCTTCAGGTCCTGCAGGTTGTCGTTGGCGATGACGGCGACGGCGAACACCACGGCCGTCACGATGAGAGCGAAGGCGATCACCGACGGATCGGCGGGCAGGCCGGCCAGCGCCAGCACGCCCAGCATCAGCACCGAGGCGATGACGATGGCGAGGATGCCCACCCCCGACACGGGACTGTTCGAGGACCCGATCAGCCCGGCCATGTAGCCGCAGATGGCGGCGACCGCGAAGCCGATGAAGACGACGTAGATCAGCCCGCCGGCGACCAGCAGGGCGGTCGAGCCGGCCAGGGTCGGATTGGCCTGGGCGAACCAGGCCAGCAGACCGCCGATGCCGATCAGACAGGCCACGGAGAGGCCGGCCACGATGTTGATGGGAATGTCCTGCTCCGTGCGGTCCAGCGTCTCGCCGCCCTGGCGACGCCGGTTGGCCGCCAGCGCCGAGCTCAGGCCGCCGATCAGCGGGCCGGCCAGCTTGACCAGGGTCCAGATCGCGGCCACGCCGATGACGCCGGCGCCCATCAACCGCACCTCACGGCCCCAGACTGTGCCCGCCAGCTCCTCGGCCGGCGCGCCGGCGGGGAGGGTCGCCGCGATGGTCGGTATGCCGTTGGCGGTCATCCACGCCACCGCGTCCGGCGAGGTCAGGATCGGCACCGCGATCCCCCAGGCGAGGATGAGGCCGAACAACTGGGCCAGCCCGACGGCCAGGCCGATCAGGTGGCCGGCCCCCAGCAGGGCGAACTGCATGCTGAAGCCCATGCCCGTGGCCCCGCCGCCCAGGGCGGCCGGCAGCTTCACGAACCGCGCCGCCTCGGCGGCGAACACCCGCCCGGCGACCAGCAGGGCGTAGCCCGCCGAGACGATCGCCCCGGTGATCACCACCCACAGGCCGGCGGCGTTCTCGCGCACCGCGCTCTCCGACTGCTCGGCCCCGCGGGAGCCGACGGTCAGCACTTCGGCGGCGGCGACGCCCTCCGGGTACGGCAGGCCGCCCCGCACCACCAGCGCGCGGCGCAGGGGAATGGAGAAGGTCACCCCCAGCACGCCGCCGAAGCTGCAGATCAGCACCGAGGCCCAGAACGGGAAGCCCTGCCAGAACCCGACCATGACCAGCGCCGGCAGGACGAAGATGATGGCGCTCATGGCTCCGCCGACCGAGGCCACGGTCTGCACCGTCATGTTCTCCCAGATGGTCGAGTCCCGGAACAGCCGGAGCACGGCCATGGAGATCACCGCCGCCGGAATGGCGGAGGCGAAGGTCAGGCCCACCTTCAGGCCCAGGTAGGTGTTTGCGGCGGTGAAGATCACCGCCAGCAGGCAGCCGAGCGCCACGGCGCGCAGGGTCAGCTCGATGCGCCTGCCGCCGCTGGCGGGCGTCGTCGCGGGTGTGTCGCTCATGGGGTCCCTCTCCCGGTGTCGGCGCAGAGGAAAGCGCGAAACGGCGGAGCCGCCAAGCAGGTTCTGGGTTCCGGGGATTAGGTTCTAGGGTGAGACGGCCGGCCCTCCCGACGCCTGGACACTGGGACATCGAATGCCTGAACTGCCTGAAGTCGAAACCGTCCGCCGCGGACTGGAGCCGGTCCTGTCCGGGGCGCGACTGACGCGGGTGCGGCAGAACCGGCCCGACCTGCGCTTTCCCTTTCCGGATCGGCTTCCGGAGCGGCTGGAGGGCGCGGTCGTCGCCCGGCTCGAGCGTCGGGCCAAATACCTGCTCATGCCCCTGTCGACCGGCGAGACCTTGGTCACCCACCTCGGCATGACCGGCCGCTTCACTCTCGACGGGGACCAGATCGGGGAGTTCGAGGAGGCGGCTCCTGCCACGGGCAAGCACGAGCACCTCAGCCTGTGCGCGGTCCGCGGCCGGACGACGACCCGGGTCGGCTTCGCGGACGCCCGCCGCTTCGGCTTCATGGGGCTGATTCCCACCGACGACCTCGACGTCCACCCGTGGTTCGCCGGGCTTGGGCCGGAGCCCCTCGGCAACGCCTTTTCTGGCGCCCATCTCGCCGAGGCCCTCGCCCGCAAGAAGCAGAACATCAAGGTCAGCCTGCTGGACCAGCGCATCGTCGCGGGCCTCGGCAACATCTATGTCTGCGAGGCCCTGTTCCGCGCCCGCATCTCGCCGCTGACGGCCGCCGGCAAGGTTTCGCGGCCGCGGCTCGAGACCCTCGCCGCCGAGGTCCGCAATGTGCTGAACGACGCCATCGCCGCCGGTGGTTCGACCCTGCGCGACTTCGCCAACGCCGAGGGCGGCCAGGGCTGGTTCCAGCACCGCTTCGACGTCTACGGCCGCGCGGGCAAGCCCTGCGCCATGGACGGCTGCGCCGGGGTGGTCGACCGCATCGTGCAGGCCGGCCGCTCGACCTTCTGGTGCCCGGCCTGCCAGAAACGGTGACGCCATGACCCACCGCATCATCCTCTTCCGCGGCATGAACACCGGCGGCGTCCGCGCCCCGGTCGCCGAGCAGCGCGCCATGGCCGAAGAGATGGGGCTGCGGAACCCGCGCACGCTTCTGGCCAGCGGCAACCTCGTCGTGGAGAGCGACAGGGAGCCGGCGGCGCTGGAAACGGATGTCGAGGCGGCCATGGCGGCGCGCTTCGGGCTGAATATCGCGGCGATCGTCCGGACGCCGGACCAGTGGGCGAGGATCATCGCGGCCAATCCATGTCCGACCGAGGCGGAGACCGCGCCCTCGAAGCTGCTGGTCATGCTCATGAAGGACGGGATCCGGCCCGGCGTCCTCGAAGCCCTGCGCGCCTTCGCCGGCCCCGGCGAGCGCGTCGAACCGACCGACCGCGCCCTGTTCTTCTGGCACCCTGATGGCATCGGCCGCTCGAAGATGGCCGAAAAGGCCCAGCCGCGTCTGATCGGCATGGGCACCGGCCGCAA
>JANJTI010000113.1 GCA_024711185.1 Brevundimonas sp.
AGCCGTGGCGATGGCCTGCAAGCCCGCCACGCCCGCGCCCTTCACCACCGCCTACGACGCGGCCACCCTGCCGGCCGCCCTCCTCCACAACGCAAACCCCATGCCCTACACCTACGCGGACTCGATCACCGCGCGATAGCCGGCCAGGTTGGCCTGGGACGACAGGGCATCCATCACCTGGGCGCGGGTGATGCGCGGCACGAACTCCATGGCGAAGGCGGTCACGCCCGCCCCCGCCAAAGCCGCGACCGTCTCCTTCTCGCGGTGCGCATCCAGCAGGGCTGCGACCACCGCGCCGGGCTTCAGCGCGCTGGTCTCCTGCGCCGTCGGGCCGCGCACCTTCAGCAGGATATCGGCCCCGGCCAGCGCCGCCTTGGTGTCAGGGGCCACCGTCGCGCCCGCGGCG
This sequence comes from Brevundimonas sp., assembly GCA_024711185.1. Lineage (GTDB taxonomy): Bacteria > Pseudomonadota > Alphaproteobacteria > Caulobacterales > Caulobacteraceae > Brevundimonas. Next base: position 407 of record JANJTI010000113.1, read on the forward strand.
GCGTAGTCGGCGTCGGGGATGGAGGAGCCCAGCCCGGTCCCGGCCTCGACCGTCACCGTCGCGCCCAGCGCCGTCAGCTTCCTCACGGTCTCGGGCGTCAGGGCGCAGCGGGTCTCCCCGTCGCGGCGTTCGCGGGTCACGGCGATGGCGACGGCCAAGCGAATCCCTCCGTCCGATCCAGACGGAGGAACGTTAGGCGCAAGCGCAAGGCTGCGTAAAGCGCCGCCCGCCGGCGGTCAGGCTCAGTGCGCGGCGGTCTTCGGCTTCTTCAGCAGGAACCAGCCGCCGACCATGATCACCACGAAGGCGATGGCCCCGCCGATGAAGCTGCCGTTCGGCATGAACCAGATGGTCAGGAAGGCCACCACCGCCGCCGTCAGCAGCGAGCCCCACTTGGCCAGACCCATGAACAGCCGGAAGGTCGACTCCTGCTCGGAGATCTCCTGGCTGCCGTGCACGTAGTCGTCGTGCGCGTCGTGGGCGGTGTGCGGCTCGGCCATGTCGGTGTCCGGAATCTCGAAAGACGGTTGCCGCCCTTATAGCGGCGCGCGCCGTCCGCTCAAGCCTCAGTCCAGCGCCGCCAGAACGTCGCGGGTGAAGGCGATATGGTCGAACCGCTTGCCGGCCGGGTCTTCCCCGCGCCGCACGATGACGACGTCGCGGCTCGGCACGATGATCACATACTGGCCGCGGTTGCCGTTGGCCGAGATCGCGTCGGGCGGGATGCCGTCGCTCTTGTCGAACAGCCAGAAGGTTGCGCCATAGCCCTGCTCGCCCGGCGGCTGCGGTCCGGAGGGGCGCGAGACGTACTCCAGCCAGGCTTCCGGCAGCACCCGCTCGCCGTCGATCATGCCGTCGTCCAGATACAGCTGCCCGAAGCGCGCCAGGTCCCGCGCGGTCGACCACACCTGGCTGGAGAGCACGTAGTTTCCCCGCCAGTCGGTCTCGGCCCGGGTGTCGTGCATGCCCAGCCGCGCGAACAGCTCTCCCGGCGGGTGTTCGTCGAAGATGTCGGCGATCGACAGCACCGCCAGCAGGGTGTCGTTGTTGGCGTAGCGATAGCGGGTCCCCGGCGGCGCGATCAGCGGCCAGGTCGGCGCCTGCTCGTCCACCCCGACCCCGCCGAAATAGAGCGCGTCGGTGCGGTTGCCCGCCGTGTCGCTGGTCAGGCCCGAAGCCATGCGCAGCAGATTGTCGACGGTGATGACCGCGCGCGGATCGCCCGGCCGGCTCCACTGGGGGATGGCCGCGGGCGCGTTCACGTCGACCTCGCCCCGGTGCACGGCCGCGCCGATGATCGTCCCGGCCAGGCTCTTGGCCACCGACCATGTGCGCTGGGGCGTGTCGGCGCCGAAGCCCGTGGCGTATTCTTCCTTCACGATCCGGCCGTCCTGCAGGACGACGACGGCGGTCGTATTGATTCCCGAGCCGTAGGCCTCGCCCTCGAAGGCCTGCTCGACCGCCTCGTTCAGGAGAGCGGCGTCGCCGCGCGGATCCCCGGTCTCGAACGGCCGGTCAGCCCGGATTTCAGACAGGCCCTCCGCCTCGACCGGCCCCGTCCAGCCCGCCGGCATGATGCTGCAGCCCCGCCCCGGCGACCACACCGCCGTCCGCGGCGGCATGGCGTCATCCCACGCCACCGACACGGTGCGTTCCCCGACCTCCGCCGCCATCTCCCGCACCAGCGGCTCCAGCTCCGGGTAGATCCCGACCAGCTCGTTGGCCTCGACGCTCTCCAGCGTCCGCTCGCCGCCTGCCGCTTGGGCGTTCTTCAGCGCCCCGCAGACCATCAGCGCCTTGTAACCGGCCGCCATGGCCCGCAGGGACGCCGGCGCCTCGACGACGGCCGGCGACGGCGGCGTCTGGGCGGCGACGGACAGGGGGGCGGCGGCCAGGGCCGCGGCGAGGATCAGGATGCGCATTCCCCGACGCTCGCCGCCCGCGAGCCCGGCGTCAATCAGAAGGTCGCCTCGAACTGGTCCACCAGCCGTTCCAGCCGCCTCGTGCCGATGGTCCAGAAGGCGGGGTCGCGCGGGTTCAGCCCGAACGGCGCCAGCGCCTCGACATAGCCCTTCGAGCCGCCGCCGGCGAGCAGCTCCCGGTACAGCGGCGTAAAGCCCGCGGGGTCCTTCGCTCGCGTCTCCATCAGCGCCGCCACCAGCAGGTCTCCGAAGGCGTAGGCGTAGACATAGAAGGGGGCGTGCACGAAGTGGCTGACATAGGCCCACCAGTGCTCGTAGCCGTCGTTCAGCGTCACCGCCGGGCCCAGGGATCCCCCCATCTCCTCCAGCCAGATCTCGTTGATCCGGCCCACCGGCAGCTCGCCCGCCGCGCGCTCGTCGTGGAAACGCGTCTCGAAGCGGTGGAAGGCGATCTGGCGCACCACGGTGTTCAGCCCGTCCTCGATCCGCCCCGCCAGCAGACCGCGCTTCTCGGCCTCCGGCGCTGTCGCCAGCAGCCGGTCGAAGGTCAGGCCCTCGGCGAAGATCGAGGCCGTCTCGGCCAGGGTCAGCGGCGTGTCGGCGAGCAGACTCCCCTGCCCCGCCGCCAGCGTCTGGTGCACCCCGTGCCCCAGCTCGTGCGCCAGCGTCAGCACGTCGCGCCGCTCGCCCATCCAGTTCAGGAAGACATACGGGTGACGGTCCGCCGTCACCGGGTGCGCATAGGCGCCCGACTGCTTGCCCGGCCGCGCCTTGCCGTCGATCCACGGCTTGTCGAAGAAACCCCGGGCCCGCTCGGCGAACTCGCCGCCAAGGTCGGCGAAGCTCTCCAGCACCAGCTCCCGGCCCTGCCCCCAGTCGAAGCCGCGCGGGGCCGTGGTCTCGATCGGGGCGTTGCGGTCCCACTGGTCCAGCGCGGCCTTGCCCATGGCCCGGGCCTTGAGCGCGTAGTAGCGATGCGACAGGCGCGGGTAGGCCGCCGCCACGGCGTCGGCCATGGCGTCGACCGCCTCGCCGTCCACCTCGTTGGCCAGGTGGCGACTGTCGGCCGGGCGTCTGAAGCCGCGCCAGCGATCCTCCAGCGCCTTGTCCGCGGCCACCGTATTCAGCACCAGCGCCATGGTCCCGGCCCGCGCCGCCAGCGCCTCGTTCAGTCCCTCGGCCGCGGCCTTGCGGCGGGCCGCCTTCGGGTCCGACAGCCGGTTCAGCGCCTCCGGCAGGGTCAGCTCGTCCTTGCCGGCTTTCACCTTCATCGCGGCCAGCGTCTCGTCGAACAGCCGCGGCCACTGGGCGCTGATCGGCCCCCGCTCGGCGAGGAAGGTCTCCAGCTCGTGCGACAGCTCGTGCGGCTTCATCGCCCTCACCCGCCGCAGCCACGGCCGCCAGCGGGCGGCGCCCGGCGCGGCCGCCAGCGCCGCATCGATCTCGGCCTCCTCGAGCTGGTTGATCTCCAGCGTCACCCAGATGGTCGAGGCGGCGATGGTCGTGCCCTTCTCCCGCAGGGTGGCCTCGAACCCCTGCGCCGCCGCGTCGTTGCGATCGGTCGAGGCGGCGAGGAAGGCATAGGCGCCCAGCCCGCCCAGCACGTCAGAGGCCTGCTCGTACAGGGTCACCGCCCGGTCCAGCCGCTCGCCCAGCGCATCCGGTTCGGCGCGCGCCCCGACCAGCTTCCCCTGCAGGGCGTTCAGTTCGCTCACCAGCGCCCGCGCGCGCTCCAGATCGGCCTCTA
>JANJTI010000114.1 GCA_024711185.1 Brevundimonas sp.
CGGCCCTCCGGGCCACCTTCTCCCCCGAGGGGAGAAGGTTTCCGACTACCCCCCGCAGCTCTCGCGCACGATCAGGTCGGTCGGGATCCGTTCGGAGCGGCCGACCGAGGCGCCGGGGTTGTCGATCAGCTTGGAGACCAGCAGCCGCCCCGCCTTCATGGTGTCCTGGGCGATGGTGGTCAGGGCCGGGCGGGCGTAGCGGCTGAACGGAACGTTGTCGAAGCCCACCACCGAAACGTCCTCGGGCACCCGCAGCCCGGCATGCAACAGGGCCCGGACGGCGCCGAGCGCGATCTGGTCCGAGGCGCAGACGACGCCGTCGAATTTCACGCCGCGGCGGATCAGCCCGTCGACCGAGGCCTCGGCCGACTCGACCTCGAAATGGGCCTCGATGATCAGGTCCGGGTCGACCCCGAGCCCCGTCTGCTCCAGCGCCTCGAGGTAGCCGCGGTGGCGCTGCATGGCCTCGGGCGGGTCGAGGTCGCCCAGGAAGACGATGCGCTTCCGGCCCAGGCGGGCGAGGTGACGGGTGGCGCGGCGCCCGCCGGCGAGATTGTCCGAGCCAACCGAGCAGTAAAGCTGGTCCGGCATCTGGGCGCCCCAGACCACGAAGCGGCCATCGGTCTCGGCCAGCCGGTTCAGGCTCTGGTGCAGGAACGACTGGCCGAGGAAGATAACCCCGTCGGCGCGGGTGTTCATCGCCGCCACGAGGTCGTCGTAGCTGGTCGGCGAGAAGTGACTGAGGATCACGTCGCAGCCGCGCTCGCGGGCCGCCTCGCCAACGCCGGCCAGCAGCTCGAGGAAGAAGGGGTCGCTGAGTCGCCCTTCCCGCCCCTGCGGCCGCGGGGTGACCAGGGCGATCACCCCCTCCGCGCCGACGGGCCCGGACGGCATGTAGCGACGGAACGGGTAATCGTGCTCGCGCGCCAGCTTCCAGATCAGCTGCTTGGTGCGAGCATTGACCGCCGGGCTGTCGTTGAGCGCCCGCGAGGCCGTCGAGATCGACACCCCCGCCATGCGGGCCAGGTCCTCGAGACGGGTGTTGCGGCGGCTCACGTTTGGTTTCTCGCGAATGGCATGGCTGCAAATTTTGCTGCAAACCTTGCTCGTTCTGCGCCGCTGCGGCCGCGCTTGGCAAGTCCCCGTTCCCGGAGCGCTCCCCGATGATCAACCGCCGTTCCCTCATCGCCACCAGCGCCGCCGTCGCCGCCGCGTCGACGGCCGCCTCCGCCCAAGACGCCGCGTCCGCCGGAGGACCGCAGCCGGGGACGGCCCGCGCCGCGTCGCCGGAGGGGGTGATCTCCGTCGAGGTGGAGACCAACAACGACGGGTTCGTCTCGTACTCGGTCAGCCGGCTGGGACGACAGATCATCGCGCCGTCGCGCATGGGCTTCCTGCTCACCGACGCGAAGAAGCTCGAGCGCGCCTTCGGCATCCTCGACCAGGCGGTCACGAGCCATGACGACACCTGGGAGCAGCCCTGGGGCGAGCGGCGCTTCATCCGCAACCGCTACAACGAACTGCGCGTGCGGCTGCAGGAGCGCTGGGGCGAGATGCGTCGGATGGACGTGGTCTTCCGCCTCTACGACGACGGCCTCGGCTTCCGCTACGAGTTTCCCGAGCAGGACAACCTGAAGACCGTCAACATCGGCGCCGAACTGACGGAGTTCACCGTCGCCGACCCCGGCACGGCCTGGTGGCTGCCGGGCTTCGAGTGGAACCGGGCCGAATACCTCTACAACAGGACGGCCATCGACGCGGTCGGCGTCAGCCAGACGCCGCTGACCATGCGGCTGGAGGACGGCACCCACCTGTCGATCCACGAGGCGGCGCTGGTCGACTACTCCGGCATGAACCTGCGTCGGGTCGAGGGCGGCAAGTTCCGCGCCATGCTGACCCCGGGACTGACCAGCGCCGCCGTGGTCCGCGAGGCCCCGTTCCACACGCCCTGGCGGACCCTGCAGATCGCCGAGCAGGCCGGCGGGCTGGTCGAGTCCAGCCTGATCCTGAACCTCAACGAGCCCAACAAGCTGGGCGACGTCAGCTGGTTCAAGCCGATGAAATACGTCGGCATCTGGTGGGACATGCACCTCGACACCCGCAGCTGGAACTCGGGTCCGAAGCACGGCGCCACGACCGAATACACGATGCGCCACATCGACTTCGCCGCCCGGCACGGCTTCGGGGGCGTGCTCGTCGAGGGCTGGAACGTCGGCTGGGACGGCGAATGGTTCGGCACGGGCTGGGGCTACAGCTTCACCCAGTCCTATCCCGACTTCGACATCGAGCGGGTCGCCGCCTACGCGCGGCAGAAGGGCGTCGAGATCGTCGGCCACCACGAGACCGGCGGCAACGCCTTCCACTACGAGCAGCAGCTGGACGCCGCCTTCGCCCAGATGCAGCGCTTCGGCTGGCATTCCGTGAAGACCGGCTATGTCGCCGACGCCGGCGGGGCCCGCGTGTCCGATGGCCGAGGCGGCTCGGCGCTGGCCTGGCACGAGGGCCAGCACATGGCCCGACACCACCTCAAGGTCGTCGAGACGGCGGCGAGGTATCAGGTCGCGGTCAACGCCCACGAGCCGATCAAGGACACCGGCCTGCGCCGGACCTGGCCCAACACCATCACCCGCGAGGGCGCGCGGGGCATGGAGTACGCCGCATGGGGCCAGCCGGCCAATCCGCCGGAGCACGAGCCCAACCTGGTCTTCACCCGCCTGCTGGCCGGGCCGATGGACTACACGCCGGGCATCTTCGGCATGCAGACCCGCGTCCCCGAAGGGGTGGCCACCACCTGGGCGAAGCAGCTGGCGCTGTATGTGGTGATCTACAGCCCCCTGCAGATGGCCGCGGACCTGCTGGAGAACTACGAGGCCAATCCCGGGCCGTTCCAGTTCATCAAGGACGTCGCCGTCGACTGGGCGGAGACCCGGGTGCTGAACGGCGAGATTGGCGACTTCGTCACCATCGCCCGCAAGGACCGCAACTCCGACGAATGGTTCCTCGGCGCGATCACCGACGAGCGACCGCGCGTGCTGACGGCTCCGCTGGGCTTCCTCGATCCCGGCCGCCGCTACCGCGCCGAGATCTACGCCGACGCCCCGGGCGCCAACTACACCGACAACCGCGAGGCCATCGACATCTCCACCCGCGAGGTGACCTCGGCCGACGTGCTCACCCTGCGGCTGGCGCCGGGCGGCGGCCAGGCCATCCGCTTCGTGCCGCTGGGCCGCGCCCGTCGTTGACCTGAAGCTCGGCGGGGAGGCCGACGCCATGACCACCACCAGCCCTGAAGGCCTCGCGCCGGGCACGACGGCCACCGCTGTCCGCCCGCGCCTCAGCGGCTGGGCGATCTGGAACATGTGCGTCGGCTTCTTCGGCATCCAGATCGGCTTCGGCCTGCAGAACGCCAACGTCAGCCGCATCTTCCAGACGCTCGGCGCCGAGGTCGACAGCCTCGCCATCCTGTGGATCGCCGCGCCGCTGACCGGCCTGCTGGTGCAGCCGGTGGTGGGCTACTTCAGCGACCGCACCTGGACCGGGATGGGCCGGCGGCGGCCCTACTTCCTCGTCGGGGCCATCCTGACGACCCTGGCCCTCGTCGTCATGCCGCACAGCCCGTGGCTGTGGATGGCGGCCTCCATGCTCTGGATCATGGACGCCTCGATCAACATCACCATGGAGCCGTTCCGGGCCTTCGTCGGCGAAAACCTGCCCGAGGAGCAGCGCACCGCCGGCTATGCGATGCAGAGCTTCTTCATCGGCGCCGGGGCGGTGTTCGCCTCCTGCCTGCCGTGGATGCTGACCGAGTGGTTCTCGGTCGCCTCGACCGCGCCCGAGGGGGTGGTGCCCATGGCGGTGCGCATCTCCTTCTACGTCGGCGCCGCCGCCCTGCTGGGCTCGGTGTTGTGGACCGTCTTCACCACCCGCGAATACAGCCCGGCGCAGCTGGACGCCTTCGAGGCGGCGCGCGACGCCGGGCACGCCCCGCCCGCCGCGCGCTCGCAGACCGCCTGGTACACGGGCGGGCTTCTGTGGGCCTTCGCCGGCTCCCTCGGCGTGGCCGCGGTGGGCGGGTTCGACCTGCAGAAGGAGCTCTACGTTCTCGCCGGCTTCGTCCTCGCCTTCGGTTTGATGCAGATGGCCGTCGGGGCGCTGGCCGCCGCGGGCCGGTCCAATCCCCTGACCGACATCATGGGCGACATCTTCGCCATGCCGAAGACCATGCAGGGCCTGGCCGTGGTCCAGTTCTTCAGCTGGTTCGCCCTGTTCGCC
>JANJTI010000123.1 GCA_024711185.1 Brevundimonas sp.
GATCGTGCCGTCCGCGCCGACCTGCGGCTCGCCCAGGGTGCGGTCGAGAATGATCTCGCCGGCGTCGCCCAGCACGGCGTGCCCGCCCTGTGTGGTCAGCCGGCCCTCCGGGTCGAGGGTGAAGGCGCCGTCCCGGGTGTAGGCCTCGCCTGCGCCGTCCTGCACCTTGAAGAAGGCGCCCTCGCCCTCGATGGCGAAGTCCAGGGTCCGGCCGGTCTGCTCCAGCGCGCCCTGGCCGTAGTCGCGACCGACGCCGTTATCGAGCACGAAGCTGACGCCGGGCCGCACGAAGGCGTTACGGGCCCGTTCGCCGACCTCGACGCCGACCAGCAGCTGTTCGACCTTGAACCCGGTGGTGTCCGCATTGGCGATGTTGTTGGCCACCACGTCGAGCTCGCGGCGCAGCGTCATCTGGCGGGACAGTCCGGCGTAGGCGGCGTTTTCCACGGGCGGCTCCTTTCTTCCGTTGCGTCGCAACGCCCGTGCCAGGGGGCCGAATCCAGCAGCGGCGGGCATTCCAGCGGCGAAGCTGGTTGCGGCGCCCGGCAGGATTTGCCGGTTCTAAACGGCTCGTTAACCAAACCCGGCTGGAATGGCCGTGAGATTCTCGGGGCGTCGCGGCATGCTGAAGTTCGGCAAGAAGAAGGGCGGGAAGGGCGGCGACGACGCCAACCTGCCCGTCGTCGCGGACGCCGAGGGCGGGGAGGGCGAGGCCGCGCCCGCGAAGAAGAAGCTGCCCCTGCTGTTCATCGGGATCCCTGCCGCCCTGCTGGTGCTGGGCGGGGGCGGCGGGGCGGCCTTCATGCTCATGCAGCCCAAGTCCGCCGAGGCGGGCGACCATGCGCCAAAGAAGGGCGGCCACGCCAAAAAGGCCGAGAAGAAGGGCGGCCACGGCGGCGGCGACGCCGGCGCCAACGCCGCGCTCGGGGTGATCAGCGAGGGGCCGGACGGGGTGGTCTTCTACACCCTGCCGGACATGGTGGTGAACATCCAGTCGGCCGACGGCCGGCCGACCTTCCTCAAGCTGAAACTCACCCTCGAGATGCACGACCACGCGCTTGCCGAGCATCTGCAGGCCGAGATGCCGCGTCTGCAGGACATGTTCCAGGGCTTCCTGCGCGAGCTGCGGCCCGAGGATCTCGCCGGTTCGGCCGGCAGCTTCCAGTTGCGCGCGGAGATCCTGCGCCGCGTCAACCTGATCGCGGCGCCGGGCCGCGTCGACGCCGTGCTCATCGAAGAAATGCTGGTGCAGTAGAGATGAGCGACGCCGCCTTCGCCGACGCCGCCGACCCCTTCGCCGAGCCGCTGGAGCCGCCGTCAGACGAGCGGCCGGCGCTGGGCGAGCGGGTGCTGAACCAGGACGAGATCGACAGCCTGCTGGGCTTCGATCTCGGCGAGGACGACAGCGCCGAACGTTCCGGCATCCGCGCCATCATCAACTCCGCGCTCGTCAGCTACGAGCGCCTGCCGATGCTCGAGATCGTCTTCGACCGCCTGGTGCGGCTGATGACGACGTCCTTGCGCAACTTCACCTCGGACAATGTCGAGGTCAGCCTCGACAATATCTCCTCGATCCGCTTCGGCGACTACCTGAACTCCATCCCCCTGCCGGCCATCCTGGCGGTGTTCCGGGCCGAGGAGCTGGACAACTACGGCCTGCTGACGGTCGACTCCAACCTGATCTACTCGATCGTCGACGTCCTGCTGGGCGGCCGTCGCGGCACCGCGGCGCTGCGCATCGAGGGGCGGCCCTACACCACCATCGAACGGGTGCTGGTGCAGCGGATGATCGAGGTGGTGCTGAACGACGCCCGCGCCGCCTTCGAGCCCCTGACCCCGGTGCATTTCAACCTCGACCGCCTGGAGACCAATCCGCGCTTCGCCGCCATTGCGCGGCCGGCCAATGCGGCGATCCTGGTCAAGCTGCGCATCGACATGGAGGACCGCGGCGGCCGCATCGAGCTGCTGCTCCCCTACGCCACCCTCGAGCCGATCCGGAAGATGCTGCTGCAGCAGTTCATGGGTGAGAAATTCGGTCGCGACAACATCTGGGAAGGCCACCTGGCCACCGAGCTCTGGACCACTGGCACCGAGGTCCGGGCGGTCCTCGACGAGCAGCAGCTGCCGCTGTCGAAGGTGCTCGACCTCAAGGTCGGCGACACCCTGATGCTGAACGCCACGCCGGACTCCGAGGTCTCGGTTCGCGCCGGCGCCATCCCGCTGACGGTGGGGCGCATGGGTCGCAAGGGCCAGCACATCGCCGTCCGCGTCGAGGCGCCGGTGAACGTCGAGGCCGCCTCCAGCCTGATGAAGGGAAGACGCTGATGACCGGGATGATCCTCGACGGCGTGCTGATGCTGCTGCTGGTCGCCGCCCTCGGCTACGGGATCCGGCTGGAGAAGAAGCTCGGCGCGCTTCGCGCCGGTCAACAGGCTTTCGCCTCGGCGGTGACGGAGCTGAACGCCGCCGCGGGCCGGGCCGAGGCCGCCCTGGCGTCGCTGCGCGCCTCGGGGCAGGAGACCGACCTGCTGCACGATCGCATCATCAAGGCCCGCGAGGTCAAGGCCCAGCTGGAGGGCCTGATCGCCCGCGCGCCGGCCGCCGCACCGGTCGAAGCCGCGCGGCCTGCCCCGGCGGAGCCGCGGATCACCGCCTCCGCTGCGCCTGCCGCTGACGAGGAGCGGGCCCGCCGCATGGCGGCCCTGGCCGATCGCATCCAGGGCCTGGCCGCGCCGGCCCGACCGACGGGGCGGGACAACGTCGCCGCCATCGTCGGCGCCCTGACCGCTAACCAATCGGCGAAGCAAAGCCTCAACCGCGCGCGTCGCAGTCTCGACGAAGACCTGTTCGCCGCCTGACGCGAGTCCCTGATCATGAAGATTCCCCGCCTCCTGCCGCTCGTCGCCGTCGCTATCGGCGGCGTGGTCGCGGTCCGGGCCGCCGGCGTCGCTCCGGAGCTGTTCGAAGGGGCGCGGGCCTGGGCCGAGGAAGCCGCCCCTGCGGCCGCGGAGGGCGCCGCCCCGGCCCCGCCGGCGGTCTGCGCCCTGACGCCGGAGCAACTGGCCCAGCAGGCCGGCATCTCGCCGGCCGAGTTGCGCGTCATCCAGTCCCTCTCGCAGCGCCGCACCGAACTGGACGCGCGCGACGCCGACCTCGCCTCCATATTGCCGCTGCTGGCGGCGGCGGAGCAGAAGCTGGACGCGCGGGTGCAGGCGCTGCAGACGGTGAAGGGCGAGGTCCAGCAACTGCTCGGCCAAGTCGACGAGCAGGAGAAGGCCGAGCTGGACCGGCTGGTCGCGGTCTATTCCGCCATGCGTCCGCGCGACGCCGCGCGGGTGTTCGGCACGCTCGACGACGACGTGCGCCTGCCCGTCGCCGCCGCCATGCGGCCGCGCGCCCTCGCCGCCGTCATGGCCCAGATGGATCCGGCCGCCGCCCGCGAACTGACGGAGAAGCTGGCCCGTCGCTTCGAGAGGCAGCAGGCGGCCGCCCGGGCCGCCGTCGCGGCCGCGGAGGCGCCGGCCGCCGGCGCGCCGGCTCCCACGCCGACTCCGGCGCCGCAGGCCGCCGCCGCTCC
>JANJTI010000138.1 GCA_024711185.1 Brevundimonas sp.
GGTGGGGGGGGCGCCGGGAGGTCCGCCCCCCCCGGGGGGGTCGGGGGGGCGGGGGCGCCGCGCGGCTGCGGGGCAGGTCGGCGGCGACCCGGCTGGCGCCCGTCCACCGGAAACGGCCCCCTCAACCGTCTCGCTCCGCGAGCCACCTTCTCCCCCAAGGGGAGAAGGAAACAATGCGGCTGCCTCCACCGTCACCATCGTCCGCGGCGATCCGGGGGCCCCCGCCATCGTCGACGTCCTCATCTCCGAGGGGAAGGTGCCCTGGGCCGGCCACACCGGCCTGCACGCCCTGCCGGAGGTCTACGACATCATCCGCCGCGCCGGCATGGCGCTGATCTTCGTCAACACCCGCTGGCAGGCCGAGTTCGTCTTCCAGTCGCTCTGGGCGATGAACGAGGACAACCTGCCCATCGGCCTGCACCACGGCTCGCTGGCGGCCGAGCAGCGGCGCAAGGTCGAGGCCGCCATGGCGCGCGGCGACCTCAGGGCGGTGGTGTGCACCTCGACGCTCGACCTCGGCATCGACTGGGGCGACGTCGACCTCGTCATCCAGCTGGCCGCGCCGCGCGGGGCCAGCCGGCTGGTGCAGCGCATCGGTCGTGCCAACCACCGGCTTGACGAGCCGTCGAAGGCGTTGATGGTCCCGGCCAGCCGCTTCGAGATGCTCGAGTGCCAGGCGGCGCGCGAGGCGGTGGCCGAGAACGCCTTCGACTGGGAGCCGATCCACACCGGCACCCTCGACACCCTGGCCCAGCACGTGATGGGCGTGGCCTGCGCCGAGCCTTTCCGGCTGGAGGATCTCTACGCCGAGATCGTCGCCTGCGGCCCCTACCGCGGCCTGACGTGGGAGAGCTTCGAGGAGGTGGTCGATCTGGTCGCCACCGGCGGCTATGCGCTCCGCACCTACGACCGCTTCGCCCGCATCGTGCGCGACCGGCAGGGGCGCTGGAAGGTGCGCAACGCCCAGATCGCCCAGCGCCACCGCATGAATGTCGGGGCCATCGTGTCGGCCGCCACCCTCAACGTCCGCGTCGCCTCTCGCCGGGGCCAGCGTCTCACCGGCGGGCGCAAGATCGGCGAGGTCGAGGAAAGCTATTTCGAACCGCTGACGCCCGGCGACACCTTCGTCTATGCCGGTCAGGTCTGGGCCTTCCAGGGCATCTCCGGCATGGACGCCCTGGTCATGCCGGCCCACGACAGCGACCCGAAAATACCGTCGTGGGGCGGCTCGAAATTCCCCATCTCCGTCTCCCTCGCGGGACGGGTGCGGCGCATGATCGAGGACCGCGACCACTGGCGCGTCCTGCCGCCGGACGTGCAGGAGTGGCTGGAGCTGCAGGAGGCGCGCTCCGCCATCCCCCGGGCCGGCGACATGCTGGTCGAGACCTTCCCGCGCGGCGACCGCCACTTCCTCGTCGCCTATCCCTTCGAGGGTTCCATCGCCCACACCACCCTGGCCATGCTGCTGACCCGGCGGCTGGATCGGCTCGGCGTCGGCCCGCTCGGCTTCGTCTGCACCGACTATTCGCTGGCGGTCTGGTCCATCCGGCCGATGCACGGGCTGGACCTCGACGCCCTGTTCGAACCCGACCTGCTGGGCGACGACCTCGAGGCCTGGCTGGAGGAGAGCTTCATGATGAAGCGCTCCTTCCGCAATTGCGCCCTCATCTCGGGCTTGATCGAGCGACGCCAGCCGGGGGCCGAGAAGACCGGCCGGCAGGTGACCTTCTCGACCGACCTGATCTACGACGTGCTCCGCCGCCACCAGCCCGACCACCTGCTGCTGCGCACCGCCCGCGCCGACGCGGCCTCGGGCCTGCTCGACGTCGCCCGCCTGGGCCAGCTGCTGACCCGCATCCAGGGCCATGTACAGCACGCGCGGCTGGACAAGCCCTCACCGTTCAGCGTCCCGGTGCTGGTCCAGATCGGCCGCGAGCGCGTCGGCGGCGAGGCGGCCGAGATGATCCTCGCCGCCCACGCCGAGGACTTCGCGCTGGAGACTCTCGTCGCCGAGGTCATGGCCGACGCCCCGCCGGAACTGGAGGGCGCGCGATGAGCCCGGCCCTGCGCGAGGCGCTGGCCCCGGTCAGGCGGGACTGCGGCGGGCTGAAGGTTCACGTCAACGGCGAGGCCTGCCTGCTGCGCTGTTCGGGCGCCCTGTGGGTCGAGGCCGAACGGACCCTGGTCGCCTCCGACCTCCACCTTGAGAAGGGCTCGGCCTTCGCCGCCCGCGGCCAGATGCTGCCGCCCTACGACAGCCCCGCGACCATCGCCAAGCTCGAGGCCGAGATCGAGGCGCTGGACCCCGCCCGCGTCGTCCTGCTCGGCGACAGCTTTCACGACTCGAAGGCCATCGACCGTCTGTATGCCGACGACCGCGCCCGCCTCGACCGGCTCGCGGCCGGCCGCGACTGGGTCTGGCTGGAGGGCAATCACGACATCAAGGCGCTCGCCGGCGCGTTCGACGTGCTGACCGGCCGGATCGTCACCACCTTGCAGATCGGCCGCCTGAGCCTGATCCACGAACCGCAGCCCGGCAACCGGCCGGGAGAAGTCGCCGGCCACCTCCACCCCGCCGCGCGCGTCTCGGCCTACGGCCGCGGCGTCCGCCGCCCCTGCTTCGTCACCGACGGCTGCCGCCTGCTGATGCCCGCCTTCGGCGCCTTCACCGGCGGCCTTGACGTCCGCGAGCCGGCGGTGGCGGAGCTGTTCGCCGCCCCGCCGATGCTGGCCGCCCTGGGCCGGGACCAGGTCCACGCCCTGGCCTGGACCGCCCTGCGCTGATCAGCCGCCGAAGCGGCGCGCCACGAACAGGCCGGCCCGCCAGGCGTCGTCGTTCAGCGACAGGGGACTGTCGGCCACGTCGCCCAGCCGGCGCTCGTAGTTGACCAGGCCGCCGGCCGCCCAGGCGTTCCGGAGCGGCACGATCAGCAGGGCCGTCGCACCCGCCCCCTGCAGCCCGCCGTCCGGCGCCCATTCGCTGATACCGTTGACGGCCGCCTCCGCCGCCGACACGCCGTAGTAGGCGTCGGCCAGCTTCCGGTCGCCGCCGCGCACGTAGACGGACGTGTTCAGCAGGCCGAAGCCGGTCGCTCGCTGATGTCCCAGCGAGGCCTCGTACTCTGTGCCTTCGCTGACGTCGCTGACGTCACGGCTGAGGCGCCCGCCGACTACGATGTTCCCCGGCAGGCGCTGGTAGGCGTAGACGGCGGCGTCGACCCCAAAGTCGGGCCGCTCCAGCGTCAATCCCTCGATGTCGTCTGCTTCGAAGCGCGGTCGCAACTGCACCCCGGCGCGGAAGGTCGGGCGGCTGAACAGGTTCCAGCCGAGGCCCTCGAAAGGGCTGAAATACAGACGGTCGCGCCAGTTGGCGGCGATGTAGGGTACGACCCGGGTCTCGCTTCCGGTGTCGCCCGCGGAATCCTGGCTGAGCAGACCCCCCACGCCCAGGTCGACGGTCCAGTCCTGCTGCGGCCCGGCGGGTTCGAAGGGTTGCGTCTGGGCCGCGGCGCTGCCGGCGGAAAGGGCGATCGCGAGCAGGGCGGCCGCGCCTGTAAGAAGTCTGGCGGTCATGGGAATCCGGGGCGAGCAAGGGAGGACGGCCTTCCTCTACGCATGCCGCGCCCGATCGGATCGCTTCAGCCCGCGGGCGGGCTCTCCAGCAGCGCCGTCGACGTCCCCTCGATCTTCCCCTCCAGCTGCGTCATGAACGCCAGCCGCTTCAGCCCCGCCGGGACCGGCTCGAGGAACTCGAACGCCACCGTCCCCGGATGGCGCCGGAACCCGTGCGCCGGCCAGTGCACGCCCGAGTTGG
>JANJTI010000150.1 GCA_024711185.1 Brevundimonas sp.
GGTGTTGCGCAATCCGGTCGTGACCTCCGCCACCATCGGCGTGCAGTCGCGGGCCCAGCTCGATGAACTGGTGCAGGGCAGCCGGCTCGCGTTGAGCGAGGCCGATTGCGCGCAACTCGCCGCCGCCACCGCGGCGGAGGAAGTGCGCTTGGTCGATCCCTGCGTCGTGTGAAGCGCAGCGCGCGCGGAGGCTGTTTTGAAAGCCTCCCGTGCGCGGCGGGGCGTGGCACCAGTGTCGGCGCGACGTGCTCAGGCGGCGGTGGGCAGGGCGGCGGCTTTCCACGCCGCGCGGTAGATCGGGTAGTCGCCGCAACGGCGGCCGCTCGAAGATGGCCGAAAAGGCCCAGCCGCGTCTGATCGGCATGGGCACCGGCCGCAACTGGAACACGGTGCTCAAGCTCGCGGAGATGGTCGGCCTTCCGTCACGGTGACCGGCTCGCTATGCAGGCTGCCTGACGAGGAGACCCGCCATGGCCGACACCTATTCGAACCTGCTCATCGAACGCCACGCCGACGGCTACGCCGTGGTCACCCTCAACCGGCCCGAGGCGCTGAACGCCCTCAACTCCGCCCTCTTCAAGGACCTGTCCGACTTCCTCGACGCGGTCGAGCACGACGACGGCGTCCGTTGCCTGATCCTCACCGGCTCGGGCGACAAGGCCTTCGCGGCCGGCGCCGACATCAAGGAGATGGCCGACCAGTCCTACGCCGACATGTACAAGGCCAACTTCTTCTCGCTCGGCCACGACCGCATCGTCCGCTTCCGCAAGCCGATCATCGCCGCGGTCAACGGCTTCGCCCTCGGCGGCGGCTGCGAGCTGGCCATGCTGTGCGACTTCATCGTCGCCTCCGAGAAGGCGAAGTTCGGCCAGCCCGAGATCAACCTCGGCGTGGCTCCCGGCATCGGCGGCTCACAGCGCCTGACCCGCCTCGTCGGCAAGTCCAAGGCCATGGACATGATGCTGACCGCCCGGATGATGGACGCCGCCGAGGCCGAACGCGCCGGCCTGGTCTCCCGCGTCTTCCCCCACGAGACCCTGCTCGACGAGGCCCGCGCCATCGCCGCGAGGATCGCCGCCCAGAGCCCGCTGGCGGTCATGGCCAACAAGGAGATGGTCAACGCGGCGCTGGAGACCACCCTCGCCCAGGGCGTCCAGTTCGAGCGCCGCCTGTTCCACAGCCTCTTCGCCTTCGAGGACCAGAAGGAGGGCATGAGCGCCTTCGTCGAGAAGCGGAAGCCGGCGTTCAGGGGGCGCTGATCCCGACTCAGCTGCGCGGAATCCGCTCGTTCTGCGGCTGCGCCGCGAGCCGTTCGTTGTAGAAGGGACTCCTTCGCGAAGGCACGTCGGGGCGAGGCCATCCGGGCAGACGCAACCCTCGCTCGGTCGGCCAGGCCTGCCTCGTCTCCTCACGCTCGGCCCGGCGGTCCGCCAGGAAGGCGCTTTCCGCAGAGCCGGCCGGCGGCGTCGCGTCCCTGGTCGTCTGGCCGGCCGGAGCGGGGTTGTCGTGCTCCGTCGGCGAGCCCGGCGGATTCATCTCAAGCGACGACATTTGCAGCCTCCCGCCCGTCGTCGAGGTGGCGAGCGGCCCGGCCGGGATTGTTGACCCCGTCGCCGCAAGCTCTCCCTCCCCGGCCGCGGCCACGGCGTCGCAGGGGTAGGCCGCGCGCAAGGCGCGGCCGGCGAACTGGTAGACCGTCTCGCCGGAGGCGGGGCGCAGCCGCGCCACTTCCGACTTCCCCCCCTCGACATAGGCGGCGAGCGCAGACCCCCGGTCTCCCGCGCCGCCCATGACGGCTGCGGGCGGACAGACGCCGTTGGCCGGGGCCTCGTGCAGGAAGGAGAACATCACGCCGGCGCAGAACCCGCCGTCTGCGGGATCTCCCGACGCGCAGATCGCGCGGTACCCGATCGCCGTCGGATCGCGAAAGCGCGCTTGCTGATCGGGTGTAAGGCTGGAGAAGGCGTCGGCGGCGGCCTGCCGGGCCGCCGCCGATGCGGCAGCATCCGGGCCGGGCCGGGACGCCGCGAACCTGGGCCGGGGGCTGGCTGGCGGGGCCGTGTCGGTCGCCGCCACGGTCGACGCCGGCGGGGCCAGGCGCACCACGGCCTCGCGTTCGCCGGCCACCGCCAGCGATCCGGCTCCCGTCGCCGCCGCGACGGCCAGCGCCGCCCCCGCCGCCAGCAGACGAGATCGGCGCCCGGCCGGCGCGGCAGGACTCATCACAGCCTTCAGACGACGCATGGCGGTTCTCCTTCGGGCGCCGGTGAACGTCAGGGCGGGCAGGGCCTGCGGGGCGGCCCGACGCCGCAGGGCGTGAATCAGGAACTCGGCGTAGGCGCGGCGCGTCTCCGGGCCGGCTGCGGCGAGAGCCGCCGCGTCGCAGGCCTCTTCCCGCGCCGCGGCCCGTCGCTCGCGCAGGGCCGCCATCAGCGGATTGACCGCGAGCAGGGCGAGCAGGATTTCCTCGAGCCAGAGGGTCCGATGGTCGCCGCGCTTCAGGTGAACCAGTTCGTGCGCAAGCACCGCTTGGGCGACCGCCGGATCCCTGGAGGTCGGCCCCGCCGGCAGGATCAGGCGGGCGCGTCCCCAGCCGGCGAGCATCGGCTCGGGCGCCGTACGGCTGACGCCGGCGCGAGGCGGCTGAACCGAGAGCCGGCGGGCCGTCATCTCGACCATCTCCGCCGTCGCCGCATCGATCTTCTCAAGGCGCGCCACCAACCGGGCCAGCCGTGCGGCGCCGATCGCCAGCTGGCCGAGGCGCCACAGCGCGAGGGCTCCCGCGAACACCAGGATCGCCGGCGCGATCAGGCTGCCGTCGATCCCGGCCGGTGCGGACATCGTCGCAGCCGCCACATTGGCGTCCATGACAAGCGGGACGGCCAAGGTCGGCGTCGGTGCGGCGACCTCCTCCACGGGCGGCGGGGTCAGCAGCATCAGCCCTACGGCCACCGGCGGCAGGGCGGGCAGGGCCAGCAATGTCCCCCAGACCCGGTCGCGGAGGCCCGGGTCGGCGTTCAGAGCCTCCACCAGTCGTCCGCCGATCCATGCAGTCGCTGCGGTTGCGGTCGACAGCCCCAGCGACAGGGCCAGAAGCTCGGCCGCTCCCATCAGCCTTCCTCCCTTCCGGCAACCTTCGCCGCCAGCGCTTCCTCCAGCGCTGCGATGTCGGTCTCGCTCAACAGCTGGCTTCCGGAAAAGGCCGCGGCGGGGATCGGCCCGTCCACCTCCAGCAGCTCGCCGAGGCGGCGCATCAGCCCGCCGATGACCGCCACCTTCGGTTGGCTCGGCTCGTAGACGGCGACGCCGTGGACCTCGCGCCGCGTCAGCATCCCCTTCGCCCGCATCCGCTCCAGCACCGTCCGGGTGGTGGAAGAGCTCCACGCCAGCCCCTCCGCGAGGCGGGTCTGAACCTCGCGCGAACTCAACGGCCCATCCCGCCAGAAGGTCTTGAGAACGTCGAGTTCGGCATCGGTCGGGACGGCGGGGTCGGTCACAGGCGGCTCCTCGCGCTATGCAAGTAGCCTTTACGTTACAGTTGTAACGCAAATCGTCAACCCTCGTTATCCATCCCCGGTGCGAACGCCAGTTCCGCGCGTTCCGCCCCGTGCCGCGCCCGCAGCCGGCAGGGGCGCCCGCGCACCCACAGGCGGTCGCACTCGACGGCTTGCCACCCCCTGGGCAGGACGACCGGCCGCTGCGGCCAGTCTTCCGGCGGAGCGGAGGAAATCCTCAGGCCGGGGAGGCCGAGCAGCAGGCCGGTGACGAACCCGCCGATGTTGGCGAAGAATGGCCCCGAGGCGATCGGGTCGGGCGCCTTGTCCAGCCGGTACTCCAGCGTCTGCTGGAATCGGCCGTACTGGAACCTGCCGTAGCCTTCCTCGAACAGCTTCAGCGACAGTTCGCGATCCCCCGTCCAGGCCGCCCAGGTCCCGTAGAGAGCCGACAGCATGGGCGCTCCGACATAGTCGCTCCAGAGACCGAGATAGAAGGCCATCGTCCGGCGCATGGCCTCGGGCTCGACATCCGCCCAGTAGGGGAAGAAGCCCATCAGAGGGGAGGGTGTCGCACCCTTCTCCTCGTCCTTTCGATAACCGGCGTGCTGGGCGATCACGCCATCGGCGCGCATCGGCAGGTCCAGCCCGGCGGCGACCTGCGCCCAGGCCGGATCGGCCGGCAGGCCGACTTCGCCGGCGGCCTGGATTGCGCGCCGCAGCACGATGCGACCTGCCATCAGGGTCAGGGAGTCGTCGTCTTCCGTCTCCGGCCGCTCGGCGGGACCACCGCCCTCGCGGATGCTGTAACGGTCGCCGACCCGGTCGACGCGGTCGATCAGCCAGTCCGCCACCCCGGATAGCACCGGCCAGGCGTCCTCTTTCAGGAAGCGGGCGTCGCCGGTGATGTCGGTGTGCAGGGCGAAGGCGCGGGCCACGTGCAGGTTGACGTGATCCTCGCGCGCGGCGGAGCCGGCCCCGCCCGGCGTCGACTCCTCGCCACGCGACGGCCCTGACTCCCACGGAAACTGGAGCCCCCGCCGGCCCAGCATGCGCGCATGGTCCCGGGCCGCCCGCAGGTTCCGCCTCCGGTAGTCCAGCATCGACTGCGCCGCATCCGGTTGCAGCAGGCTCAGCGGCGGGATCGCGAACGCATCCACGTCCCACATCACGTGTCCGAAATAGTAGTGGTAGTCCCGCCAGGTCGCGAGGCCGTAGATCGAGGTCGACGCCGGAGAGGCGTGGTGGACCGAGGTGTTGAGATAGAAGAAGGCGGCGTCCGCCATCGCCTGCCAACGATCCTCCGCCCCGACCAGACGGATGCGTCCCTTCCAGAGCTCGCGCCACGCCGCGCGGTTGCGGCGGCGCAGTTCATCGAAGCCCAGCTCGCCGGCGATCGAGACCATCCGCACCGCGTGCCGGTGCGGCTGGTGGTGCATGACGTCCGGGACAAGGCTGGTCAGGGTGTGGAAGCGCAGCCGCCGGCCCTTCACCGCGCGCTGGGTCCATGTCGTCGACAACGGCCCCAGGGCGTCCCACGGCTCCTGGGTCCGCTTCGCCTCGTGACTGACCGAGGTCAGGGCCGCCACGCCCAGCCGGCCCAGCGCGCCCTCGGATTCCCAGAGGATCGAGCCGTCGCACACCGGCTCGGCCTCTCCGGGGGTGTCCAGCCGTCGCTCCAGCATGCATCCGCGCAGGTCGGTCGTGTCGATCCGGCAGCGCAGCATCAGATCGCAGGCGGCGTCGACCTCCACGGTCGCCTGCTGGCAGACGAGGGTCGGATGGGTGCGGCTGGCGAAGGTGACGATCTCGACCTCGGCCCGTCGCTCCCCGATCCTGACGGCGACCCGACTGGTCAGCTCGCCGGCGGCGAAATCGTAGGTCTGCTCCAGCGGCTCCACCGCCTGCGGCTGGTCGGACGCCCACAGGCCGTCGAGGGCGATGTCGCCGCCCAGGGGATAGGGGCCGGCTACCGCCGCCTCGACCCGGGTCTCGTGGTGCTCGCCGACAAAGCCCGAGACGATGCACATGCCCGCCTGCAGCGGGTTCTCGCGAACCCGTAGCCCGATCAGACCGTTGGACACATAGGCGGGAAGGTCGGCGCCGCGGGAGCCGCGCGTCGGGGGCGGACTGATCGGAAGGTGCGGATCCATCGGCTCAGACAATCCCGGCGATCAGTCCCCGCTGGAGCGCCTCCTCGGCGGTCAGGTACCAGTTCTCCCGGGCCCTCCGCTCCAGTTCGTCCAGTCCGACGTCGCTGCCCTCGACGAGGGCGCTGAAATCCCATTCCTGCACCCGGAGCCCGAGGTCGATCTCTGCCAGAAGGGCCTCCACGCGGGGGCGTTCGTCGGCGAGGAAGTTGGAGAGCTCCAGGGTCTTCGCGAGCTTGCGGCAGTGGACCATCAGGACGCACTCGCGATCCAGCCAGCGGTCCTCGCGGCGAAAGCCGGACAGGATGGTGGCGCCGGCCGAATAGACGATGGTCTTTCCGAACAGGAGCGGCGCACGACCGGTGCGCTCCCGGAACATGCGGATGTCGGCGGCGATGCGCCGGCCGACGTCCGCGTCTCCGCCGACCGTCGTCACTTCGACGACGATCGGGTCGGGTCGCTCGGCCGCCTCTGCGAACTGGTCCTGGAAGTGGGCCAGCATGTCGTCGTCGACCGCGCCCCACAGGCGGACGGCGGGCCGGAAGAGGGCTTCGGGCGGCTGGTTCATGCGCAAGGTGGGGCGGAGCCAGGGCCCCGCCCCGATCGGCCTATTGC
>JANJTI010000154.1 GCA_024711185.1 Brevundimonas sp.
CGCCACCTTCTCCCCCGGAGGGGAGAAGGCGCTGCGCCGGCCCTACGGCCGTCCCACCACCGCGTCCACCGAGCCGGTGGTGACGGGGTGATAGCCCGGCCGCGCCTCCGCGTAGATCCGGCGCGCGATCGGCCGGCCCCAGTCGCCCTCGGCCCACAGGCTGGTGAACAACGGCAGCACGAACTTGCGGCGGCCCATGGTGGTGAGGAACCGCTCAAGCGTCGGCACGGCCGGCTGGTAGCGGTGCTGCACAGCGATCTGCAGCCAGGCGAACACCACCTCGGCGTTTCCTTCCCCGCGCAGGTTCAGGGTCGACTCGAGGTCGGCCAGCTGGGCGGCGCTCAGCCAGTCGGCGCCCTCGGCGCGGCCCCGCGGCCGCCAGGCGAGAAAGCGCTGGCGCTCCTGGGTCGACCAGCCGCTCCACGGGATGGCGGAGGCCGGCCCGCCGGCAGCGAAGGCCGCGGCCGCCGCGTCGACCGGCACGAAGGCGTCCGACACCGGCGGGACCCAGTTCGACGGCATGCCCGGCTGGTAGATCCAGGCGTCCATCATCAGCTGCCGCTCCAGCGCCGCGTCGCCGCGCACCAGATGTTCGCGGATGTCCTCGAGGAACAGCTCGGTGGTCATCGGCCGGAAGGCGTTGCGCTCGAAATAGCCGGTCAGCCAGGCGTCAAAGCGTTCCCGGCCGACGATGCGCTCGATGGTGCGCAGGAAGGACGATCCCTTCTCGTAGGCGATATCGCTCATCCCCTCGTCGGGATCGCGGCCGGCGAGGTTCAGCTTCAGCCGGGTGTCCTCCGGCGGCGTCGAGGCCAGGGTCGCCTGGAGGTCGCCCCAGCCCAGCGACTGCAGCATCAGGGCCCGCTCGGGCCCCTCGAGCGCCTCCATGATCCGGTTTTCGAAATAGGTGGTGAAACCCTCGTTGAGCCAGAAGTCGTCCCAGGTGGCGTTGGTCACCAGGTTGCCCGACCACGAGTGGGCCAGTTCGTGCGCCACCAGCGAGACCAGCGAGCGGTCGCCGGCGATGATGGTCGGGGTGGCGAAGGTCAGGCGCGGGTTCTCCATGCCGCCGAACGGGAAGCTGGGCGGCAGCACCAGCAGATCGTAGCGGCCCCAGCGGTACGGGCCGTAGAGGCGCTCGGCGAGGTCTACCATCTCGGCGGTCGGGACCAGCTCGTGATGGGCGGCGCGCAGCTCCGAGGGCTCGGTCCACACGCCGGTGCGCTCGTCGATGGCCGCGAAGTCGACGTCGCCGACGCCGATGGCGATCAGATAGGGCGGCACCGGATTGGTCATGCGGAAGCGCCAGGCGGTGCGCCCTTCGCCGGCCGGCTCGCCCCGGGGAGTCAGCATCTCGGCGCTCATCACCGCCTTGAGGTCCGACGGCGCCACGATGCGGGCGTCCCAGGTCTGGCGGACGCCCGGGCTGTCCTGGGTCGGCACCCAGGTGCGGGTCAGGATCGCCTGGCCCTGGCTGAACAGATACGGCAGGCGGCCGCCGGCGGTCTGCTGCGGCGTCAGCCACTGCAGGGCCGCGGCGTCGGGGCGGGTGGCGTAGTCGATGACGATGCGCTGCGTAGCGCCCGGGGCGAGGGCCGGGAAGCGGATGGTCAGCGGCTGGCCGAGGAACTCGGCCGGGGCTCCGGTCTCGTACTGCAGCGGGGCGCCCGAGGCGTCGCGCACATTGCGGATGTCGAGGTCGCGCACATCCAGCACCACCTCGTTGGCGCCAGGGACGCCCTGCACGTCCAGCGTCGCCGTGCCGGACAGCACCTGCGCCTCGAAGTCGGCGGCCAGGTCCAGCGAGACGTGCCGCACCCGGGCGATTTCGGGTCGGGCGTAGCTGTGCACGTCGCGGACGTAGTCGACGTTGGCCATGGCCGAGGCGGGTACGGGCGGCATGTCCGATCCGCCCCCCATGGTGGCGCATCCCGACAGCGCGGCAGCCATAGCGAGCGCGGAGACCAGTCCAGGCATGCGGATCATCGGCGTTTCCTCTCCCTTGTCGGCCGGAGCCGTTTCTTTCGCGCCGGACAACGCCCCGCCCGGCCGAAAAGATCAAGGGCCGCGGAGTCAGCCGGCCGGCGCGCGCACCGGCTGATGATGGGCGCGGAACAGGCGGCCGCGCTCGGCGATCAGCACGAAGACGACCGCCGTCGCCCCGCAGGCGGCGATGCCGGCCGCCATCGGCGTGGCGCTGCCGGCGAACTGCTGGCCGATCAGGAAGCCGATCAGCGAGCCGGCCGTGGTCGAGATGAAGCCCTGGGCCGAGGAGGCGGTGCCGGCGATGTGGCCCATCGGCTCCATGGCCATCGAGCCGAAATTGCCGGCCACGAACCCGAAGCAGAACATGGTCAGGCCTTGCAGGAAGGCGAAGGTCCAGATCGTCTCGAAGCCGAGGGCCGAGACCGCCGTGTGGATGGCGGCGACGGCGGTGAAGGCCAGCAGGGCGGAGTGCGACAGCAGGCGGCTGCCCAGCCGCACCACCAGGGTGGCGTTGAGCAGGCTGGCGACGGCGATGCCGCTGGCGATGCCGGCGAAGACCAGCGGGAAGGCGGCCTCGGCGTCGAACACGTCGGCGAAGATCTGCTGCGACGAGTTGATGAAGCCGAACAGGGCTCCGGTGATCGCCGTCATCGCGAGGGTGTAGCCGATCGACTGGCGGTTGGTCAGGGCCTCGCGGAAGGCGCCGGCGATGCGGCGCGGGTCGATCGGCAGTCGGTCCTCGGGATGCAGGGTCTCGGGCAGGCGGATGGCGGCCCACAGCATCACCGCCGCCCCGGCCGCGGCGAGCAGGCCGAAAATCCAGGGCCAGGGCCCGACCATCAGGATGGCGGCGCCGAGGCTCGGCGCGAGGATGGGCACCCCCAGGAAGACGAGGAAGCTGAGCGACATCACCCGCGCCATGGTGCGGCCGCTGTAGCGGTCGCGCACGATCGAGACCGCCAGCACCCGCA
Organism: Brevundimonas sp.; assembly: GCA_024711185.1. Taxonomy (GTDB): domain Bacteria; phylum Pseudomonadota; class Alphaproteobacteria; order Caulobacterales; family Caulobacteraceae; genus Brevundimonas. The sequence goes on from JANJTI010000154.1 coordinate 2,958, forward strand.
GCGAGGCGGCCCCCAGACCTGTGCCGACCCGGGCCGCCACCAGCAGTTCGAAGGTCGGGGCGAAGGCGGCGAGCGCGCTGAACAGCACATAGAGGCCGATGCCGACCATCAGCACCGGCTTGCGCCCGAAGCGGTCGGCCAGCGGACCGTAGACGATCTGCGCGATGCCGAAACCGAGCAGATAGGCGGTGACGATCCACTGCCGGTCGTTCTCGCGCGCCACGCCCAGCGCCTCGCCGATCATCGGCAGGGCGGGCAGCATGGAGTCGATGGCCAGGGCGTTGAGGGCCATCATCATGGCGATCAGGCAGACGAACTCGGGGAAGCCGGGCCCGGGCGCGCGGGCGGGCTGGGCGGCGGCGGGGGAGGTCATCGGCGCCAGATGCGGACGGAATGTCGCAGGCGCAACCGCCCGACCGCGGAATTCGTCCCCTGAAACCCGACTTGACGGCGTGGTCGCGAGGGTTCGCCCGGGGTGCTAGGAGGTCGCTTCCCGAGGAGATCCCGATGACCGACTTTCCCGTCACCGTCTTTCACAACCCGGCCTGCGGCACCTCGCGCAATGTGCTGGAGATGGTCCGCGCCTCCGGTCACGAGCCGGAGGTGGTCGAATACCTGAAGGCCGGCTGGAGCGCGGAGCAGCTGCGCGCCCTGTTTGCGGAGGCGGGCCTGACGCCGCGCGCGGCGATGCGCACCAAGGGCGCGCTGGCCGGCGAACTGGGACTGCTGGAGGACGGCGTCGACGACGATGCGATCCTCGCCGCCATGGTCGAACATCCGGTGCTGGTCGAGCGGCCGATCGTGCGGACTCCGAAGGGCGCAGCGCTGTGCCGGCCGTCGGAGAAGGTCTTCGATCTTCTGGACGGGGCGCCGGGGTCGTTCACGAAGGAGGACGGCGAGATCGTCCACCCCAGGGGCTGAGGCGGCGTCAGGAGCGCTCCCGGCCTTCGACCCTGCCGGCGCCGCAGGTCCCCGCAGCCAGCCGGCCCTCGACGTTGACCGTGGCGTCGGCGTTCTCCACCACGCTGAGCTGACAGAGACGCAGACCCTGGTCCACCTCAAGCGCGGCGAGCCACGCCAGGGCGGTTCCGCTGTGCGCCGAGGCCAGCTGAAAGCCGAGGCCCCCGTCCGGGTGCATGGAGAGCAGCGGATCGAGGCCGGCCGTTACGGCTGTGCGCCGCACCAAAGGCTCCATTCCCCCGGAGGGGGAAGCGTTCGCCGGCCGGGCCTGCGACGGCAGCCGGGCGAGGTCGCCGCGGACCGCGGTGGCGGTCGTCGCGGCGCGATGGCGTCGGTCCGCCGCCGCCTCGCGCCAGTCGAGAGCGGGCCGCACCACCGCCAGCCACACGGCCGCGAGCGCGAGAAGGACGCACATGGCGAGCAGCAGGCGTCGCTCCCGTGCGGTGCGACCGTCCCACCACTGGATTACGGGTCCGGCGAAGCCCGGCATCACAGCCCTCCGATGGTGATGTCGCTGACCACCCGCCCGGCGTCGTCAAGGGTGCCGGTGACCGTCACCCCCATGCCAGCGCGGGTCATGTCGGCGCGGATCGCCTCCATATCGGCGTAGGCCGCGTGACTGATCGTCGCCTTCACGCCCTCGCCCGGATCCGCGACGAGGATGTCGAGCTCGGCGCCCTCGAC
>JANJTI010000157.1 GCA_024711185.1 Brevundimonas sp.
GAAGCCGTCCGGGTTGGTCTCCGAGGCCACCAGCTGGGCCGCGGCGGCCTTCTTGGCGGCGTCGACGCCCGAGCGGCGGTCGTACTTGCCCGGCAGGGCGTAGGCGGCCTTGATGTCCTCGCCGACCAGCTTCTTGATCGCTTCCACGGCTTCCGAGACGTCCTCGCCGGCGAAGTCGAACGGCTCCTTGGCGGCGTGCTCGGCCAGTTCGATGATGGCTTCGATCACCGGCTGCATGCCGCGGTGCGCGAACATCAGGGCGCCGAGCATCTTCTCTTCCGAGAGCTCCTTCGCCTCCGACTCGACCATCATCAGGGCGTCGGCCGTGCCGGCGACGACGAGGTCGAGGTCCGAGGACTCCATCTGGTCGAGGGTCGGGTTAAGCACGTACTCGCCATCGACCACGCCGACGCGGGCGCCGGCGATGGGGCCCATGAACGGCACGCCGGAGATGGTCAGGGCGGCCGAGGCGGCGACCATGGCGACCATGTCGGGGTCGTTCTCCATGTCGTGCTGCAGCACGGTGCAGACCACCTGCACCTCGTTCTTGAAGCCCTTGACGAACAGCGGGCGGATCGGGCGGTCGATGAGGCGCGAGACCAGCGTCTCCTTCTCGCTCGGCCGGCCTTCACGCTTGAAGTAGCCGCCCGGGATCTTGCCGGCGGCGAAGGTCTTTTCCTGGTAGTTGACCGTCAGCGGGAAGAAGTCCTGGCCGGGCTTCGGCTGACGGGCGTAGACGACGGTGGCCAGCACCACGGTCTCGCCGTAGGTGGCGAGCACGGCGCCGTCGGCCTGGCGCGCGATGCGGCCGGTCTCGAGGGTCAGCGGCCGGCCGGCCCACTCGATCGTCTTGCGTTTGATGTCGAACATTTTTCTTCTTTCTCATCCCGAGGCCGTATTGCCGTCGGGGGCGGGCGGTCAGGGGTTCAGTCCTTCGGTCCCTGTGAACCCGGGCGGCCGGATGCCGAACCGGGCGGGTGGATGAGGACCGGAAAGGCCCTCTGCGTGGTGCGCCGGGATGAGCCCGCGGCGCGCGGGCGGATAGCAGAAGGGCCCGCGAGCGGGCCCTTCCAGAACCTGGCGTTAGCGGCGCAGGCCCAGCTTGGCGACGATCGCCTGGTAGCGGGCGGCGTCGGTCTTGTTCAGGTGGTCGAGAAGGCGCCGACGCTGCGAGACCAGCTTGAGCAGGCCGCGACGCGAGTGGTTGTCCTTCTTGTGGGTCTTGAAGTGCTCGGTGAGGTTGGCGATGCGTTCCGAAAGGATCGCGACCTGGACCTCGGCCGAACCGGTGTCGCCGTCGCCACGGGCGTTATCGGCGATGATTTGAGCCTTGCGCTCAGCGGTAACCGACATCGTATTGCTCCGTCATTGGAGATTGAAGACGCGGTCGGGTTCGAGCCGACCGGCCCGCATCGAGCAGAGGGCGACGAGGGTTCCGTCCTGGAAGACCGAAACGGTTCGCGATCCCTCCCGAAGGCGGGTCTTGAGCGTTTCGACCTGTCGGGGGAGCAGAACGATCGGCCGTCCCTGGCGAAGCTGGAAGGCGTCTTGGTCCGTCACGGCGAGCTCCGGGATGTCGTCCAGGGCGGTCGCGACGGGAAGCAAGCCTTCCGGGGCGGCGCCCCTATGCACCATTTCCGCCAGCAAATCCAGCGTGACGGCGTTTTCGGTCGAGAACGGCCCGACCCGCTCGCGCCGCAGGGCGGAGACATGGCCCTCGGCCCCAAGCGCGGCGGCGAGGTCGCGCGCCAGCGAGCGCACGTAGACGCCCTTGCCGGTGCGCATGGTGATCTCGACATGGTCCTGATCGGGCGCGCCGGTCACCGCGGCCTCGTGGATGGTCACCCGCCGCGCCTTGAGCTCGACGTCCACCCCGTCCCGGGCGAGGTCGTAGGCCCTCCGGCCGTCCACCTTGATGGCCGAGAAGGCCGGAGGGATCTGATCGATCTCGCCGACGAAGGCCTGCAGCGCCGCCTTCACCTGCTCCGCCGTCGGGCGCGTGTCCGACCGGGCGACGATCTCGCCCTCCCGATCGACGCTGTCGGTGGAGATCCCCCAGTGAATGGTGAAGCGATAGACCTTCTCCGCCTCCATCATGAACGGCACGGTCTTGGTGGCTTCGCCGAGGGCGATGGGCAGGATTCCTGAGGCCAGCGGATCGAGGGTGCCGGCGTGGCCCGCCTTCTGCGCGTCGAACAGCCGCCGCACCCGCGTCACCGCCTCGGTCGAACCCATCTCCACCGGCTTGTCCAGACAGACCCAGCCATGGACCGGAGAGCCCCGCTTGCGGCGGCCCATCAGTCCTCGTCCCCGTCGCCGGACCGTTCGATGTCGGCCCGTACGCGGGGATCGGCGAACAACCGCTCCATGCGGCCCGCCGCGTCGAAGCTCTCGTCGTGCCGGAACTTCAGATCGGGCGTGAACCGCATGTCGATGTGCCGGCCAAGCACGCCGCGCAGGAAGCGGGCGTGGGCGTTCAGGGCCTTCACGATTTCCTCGACATGGCCCGCCGTCGGCGCCGTGTCCACGCCGGCGCCCAGCGGCTCGACGAAGCAGGTCGCGTGCTTCAGGTCCGGGCTCATCCGGACTTCGGTGACGGTGACCGACACCCCTTCAAGCGCAGGATCGTGGATCTCCTCCTCGCGGAGCACCTCGACCAAGGCGTGACGGATCAGTTCGCCGGCACGCAACTGGCGCTGCGACGGCCCCTGCGGACCGGATGCGTTGCGGGTGTGTTGCTTGCGGCCCATGGCGGCCTCCTCTGTCGTCGCCCGCCGGGGCTCGGACCCGGCTCGAAGCGAAGGCCGACGGGACGGCGAAGCCCCCATCGCGGCCGAAGGTCAGGAGCGCGGGGTCTAGTCCCGCCGCGCCGGGGTGTCCAGTTCGGCGCGCGCGACCGCAGCGCTGAGTTCCGAAGAGACGATCGAGCGGAACGGCCGCACCGGCAACCCCCCGGCGTTGAGCACGCCGGCGGTCCAGTGGTTGCACAGGTGGGCGATCGAGAAGGTCTCGCGGCTGGCGAAGAAGCGGGCGTCGTCGCCGGCCCGCACGGCCGCCACGCGGGGTCCGCCCCGCGACAGGTCCAGCGAGCCCTCGATACGGCTTGCGACGGCGTCGAATCCGGCCTGTGTCAGACGCAGGCCCCGGCGGCCATTCTCGCGCGACAGCGCCGAGGGCGGCCGTTGCGCCGGGTCGAGCATGAGCACGGAGGCGTTGCCGGGGCGGAAGAAGGCGCGGGCGCCGTCCGGCAGGCGGTGGTGGATGGGGCTCTGGTCGACGTAGAATTTCGCGTCGCCCCAGCCGATCAGGATCCAGTCGCCCGGCGGCAGCGAGCGCACGGCCTCGGCGAGCGGGCCGTCGCGCGCCTCCAGCGCCGCTCTCGGCAGGGCGAGGTCGCTGTGGAAGCCGTTGTCGAGCAGGTGCGCCTCGACGACGTCGGAGCCGTCCGCCGGGGGCCATAGCCCGGCGTCTCCGGGAGCTGTCCAGGTCCAGAGCGCGGCCAGCGCCCCGATGGCGCCCCCGACGAGGATTCCGGTCGTCATACCCGTGCGTCTCACCGGCGTACGAAGCTCCACACGCCGCAGAGGACGCTCGCAGGCGTGTCGGGGCCGATGACCGCGCGGTCGCGAAACACCATCAGGTCGACCCGTTCGCGACGATGCAGCAGGGCCACCGCGCCTGGCGGCCGGCCGCCGCACATCGGCGAAGCTCCGACGGCGGGCTCGCCTACGGCCGGAACGACGGTTCTGACCTCGATCTGTGCATCGGCGGGCGCGTTCCAGCGGTGGGCGAATGTTTCTCCCGGGACGAAGGCCTCGTGACCCGCGGCGATGCGCAGCGGCCGCGTCCGCAGAATCGCGCCGTTCTCGAGGCGAATGCTCGCCCCGGCGAAGGTTGCCCCGCCGACGGTCTGGCGCGTCGCTTCGTCCGCAGGCGCGAACTCGCCCGTCAGGACGATGTCCTCGCCGATGGCGGCAAGCGGCCGGTCGGGGGCGGCCACCGCGGTCCGCAAGCCGTCCAGACCGTCGACCGCCCCGTCGGCCATCCAGCTTCCCGCCCGCGCGACGGCCGGCGCGGCGCCGAACCGCACCGCCTCCCACGCCGCCACGGCGTGCCGCTGTTCGATCGCGAGCAGGAAGAGCACCAGGCACAGGAAGGCGAGGGCGCCCGCCAGCCCTTTCAGGCCGCGGCGGCGCGATCGATCTGTCCGGCTGGCGCGAGCGAGAGCGGTCATCGCCGCAACCCTAGCGGGCTGAGGCGCGGCCGCGAAGACCTATCGCCCGAGAGGCGCGTCGCCGGCGGACGACGCGGCGGGAGACATCCATTCCCCCCGCCAGGTGTAGGACAGGGTCACGCAGTGGCGGTAGGTTCCGTCCGCCCAGCGGCCGACGGCCTGCAGCGTCAGGGGGCGGGCCAGTCGCACCCGGCCGCTCACCAGCCACGCCTCGTCGGCTCCGGGACACAGGGCGCGCGTCAGGCCGCGGCCGTCGCCCTCGGGCGAGATGGTGTAGATCGCGCTTTCGGCCGCGCCTTCGGGCAGGGCGCGCCGCACCGCGTCGGGCCCGCCGCGTCGCACCTCGGCCGCGCCCCGATTGGAGGTCGAGATGATCTTGCGCACGCTGATCGCCCCGAACAGGCCGCGGTCGGCTTCGAGGGTCACGCCGCGGGTCAGGGCCTGGGTGATCCGGTCCGAGGCGTCGTAGGCGAGGTAGCGGATCTCGGCCGCCGCCGGTCCGGCGACGAACGACAGGGCCAGGGCGGCGGTCAGGATGCGGCGCATGCGTCTTGATCCCCCATGCGGATGGCGAAACGGCGGCACCTGCGCGCCGCCGTCCCGGTGATCCTGCGAACGCCTAGTCCAGCGTGCGCTTGATCTCTTCGACCGTGAAGCACTCGATGTAGTCGCCGGCCTTGATGTCCTGGAAGCCCTGGAAGTGCATGCCGCACTCCTGGCCCGACGGGACCTCGTTGACCTCGTCCTTGAAGCGCTTGAGCGTGTTGAGCGTGCCCAGCTCCAGGACCACCACGTCCTCGCGGATGATGCGGACCTTGGCGCCCTTGCGGACCACGCCCTCGGTGACCCGGCAGCCGGCGATCTTCCCGACCTTCGAGATGTCGAAGACCTGCAGCACCTGGGCGTTGCCCAGGAAGGTCTCGCGTTGCAGCGGCGCCAGCATGCCCGAGAGCACGCCCTTCATGTCGTCGAGCAGGTCGTAGATGATCGAGTAGTAGCGGATCTCCACGCCCTCGCGATCGGCGAGATCGCGGGCCTGCTTGGAGGCGCGGACATTGAAGCCGAGGATCGGCGCGCCGGCCGACTTGGCCAGCTGCACGTCGCTCTCTGTGATGCCCCCGGCGCCGGACATGACCGTGCGCGCGCGGACCTCGTCGTTGCCCATCTTGTCGAGCGAGCCGACGATCGCCTCGGCCGAGCCCTGCACGTCGGCCTTGATGACCACCGGCAGCTCCGAGATCTTCTTCGACCCCAGCTTGGCCATCATCTCGGCCAGCGACACCGAGGTCGCTCCGCCGCCCATGGCCTTCTCGCGACGGATGCGGGCGCGGTACTCGGTCAGCTCGCGGGCGCGGGCCTCGTTCTCGACCACGGCGAACACGTCGCCGGGGCTGGGCGCCTCGTCCAGGCCGAGGATTTCGACCGGCACCGAGGGGCCCGCCTCCTGCAGCTGTTCGTTACGCTCGTTGAGCAGGGCGCGGACCTTGCCCCAGGCCGAGCCGTCCACGACGATGTCGCCGCGCTTCAGGGTGCCGCGCTTGACCAGCACGGTCGCCACCGGGCCACGGCCCTTGTCGAGCTTGGCCTCGATCACGACGCCCTCGGCCGAGCGGTCGGGGTTGGCGCGCAGGTCCATCACCTCGGCCTGCACCAGGATGGCGTCGATCAGGCCGTTGAGATTCAGCCTCTCCTTGGCCGAGACCTCGATGATCTGCGTGTCGCCGCCGAGGCTTTCGGCGATGACCTCGTACTGCAGCAGCTCGTTGACGACCTTCTGCGGATTGGCGTCCGGCTTGTCGATCTTGTTGACCGCCACGATCATCGGCGCATTGGCCGCCTTGGCGTGCTGGATGGCCTCGATGGTCTGCGGCATGACGCCGTCGTCGGCGGCGACGACCAGCACCACGATGTCGGTGACGTTGGCCCCGCGGGCGCGCATCGCCGAGAAGGCGGCGTGGCCCGGAGTGTCGAGGAAGGTGACCCGCTGGCCGTCCTCCAGGCGCACCTGATAGGCCCCGATGTGCTGGGTGATGCCGCCGGCCTCGCCCGCCGCCACGTCGGTGGTGCGCAGGGCGTCGAGCAGCGAGGTCTTGCCGTGGTCGACGTGGCCCATGATGGCCACGACGGGCGCGCGGGCTTCCGTCGCGTCGGCGTCGTCGGCCTCGGCGAGGAAGCCCTCCTCGACGTCGCTTTCCGAGACCCGCTTGACGGTCATGCCGTACTCGTCGGCGACCAGCTCGGCCGTGTCGGAATCGATCACGTCGTTGATCTTCATCATCATGCCCTGACGCATCAGGAACTTGATGATGTCGACGCCGCGCACGGCCATCCGGTTGGCCAGATCGCCGACGGTGATGACGTCCGGAATGACCACTTCGCGCGGGCGGTTCGGCGTGTCGGTCGAGCCTCCCTTGCGCTTTTCCTTCTCGCGTTCGCGGGCGCGGCGGACCGAGGCCAGCGAGCGCATGCGCTCGGCGGCGTCCTCGTCCCCTCCGGCCAGGGCCTGGATGGTCAGACGGCCTTCGCGGCGCTTCGGTTCGCCGCGGGTGCGCGACACGGCCTTGCCGGGCGCGCCGTCGCCGAAGCGCTTGTCGCGGTCGTCCTCGCGGCCGGTGCCCGCCGGACGGCCGAAGCCGGCGCGCGCGGGCCGCGCGACGGTGGGCTCGGCCGGCGGCTGGTTCGGGCCCGGACGGGCGCCGGGGCCGGTGCGCGGACCGGTGCGGGCGCCGGGGGCGGGACGCGGATCGAGAGCGGAGTAGCGGACCGGCTGGGTCGGGCGGGCGCCCGCCGGTCGGGCGCCCTGGGGACGGTCCGCGGGGGGACGTCCGGCGCCGGCCGCGCGGTCGGTGAAGCAGCGCTTGGCGCCGCCCATGGCCTGTTCGCGGGCCGCACGGCCGCCGCA
>JANJTI010000266.1 GCA_024711185.1 Brevundimonas sp.
AGTGGACCCAGACGTTGCCGTCGGGCCCCACGTCGAGGGCCGTGACGGACGCGTCCTGGTCCAGCGGCACCGAGCCGGCCACCCCGCCGGCGGCGTCGAGCCGGAGCAGCCGGTGGCCGGCGGCATAGCCGACGTACGACGTCCCGTCGTCGGCCGCGGCGACCGCGATCGGCCGGCCGGTGCTGACGGCGGCCGCGGGCCCGGTGGGCAGCGCGACCAGGCCGCCGACGACCACCGTCGTCGCGAGCCCCCCAGTCAGCGCAGCACGCAGCGCTCCCCCCACGGGTCCGAGGCTAGTTGTCGATGCGGGTCGGAGGGGCCGAAATCGGTAGACTCGATCCTCGTGCCTACTACCGCCCGCACCGACCTCCGCAACGTGGCGATCGTCGCCCACGTCGACCACGGCAAGACGACGCTCGTCGATGCGATGCTGCGCCAGGGCGGTGCGTTCACCGAGCACCAGGCCGAGGGCGTCGCCGAGCGGGTGATGGACTCCGGTGACCTCGAGCGCGAGAAGGGCATCACGATCCTCGCGAAGAACACCGCGATCCACTACGCGGGCGCGGCCGCCGAGGGCAGGCCGATGACGATCAACATCATCGACACCCCCGGCCACGCGGACTTCGGCGGCGAGGTCGAGCGCATCCTCGGCATGGTCGACGGCTGTGTCATCCTGGTGGACGCCGAAGAGGGCGTCATGCCCCAGACCAAGTTCGTGCTGACCAAGGCGCTGAAGATGGGCCTGCGTCCCATCCTCTGCATCAACAAGGTCGACCGTCCGCACGCCGATCCGGACCGCGTTCACCTCGAGACGATCGATCTGTTCGAGGCCATCGGCGCGACGCCGGAGCAGCTCGACTTCCCGCACATCTATGCGTCAGGCCGGAACGGCTGGGCGACGCTGGACCTGAACCAGCCGTCCGACACCCTGGCCCCGCTGTTCGACCTGATCGTCGATCACGTGCCGCCGCCGGCGGTGGCGCAGAACGTCGACAAGCCGTTCCGCATGCTGAACGTGCTGATCGAGAGCGATCCCTTCCTCGGCCGGCTGCTGACCGGCCGCATCGAGAGCGGCAAGGCCGTTCCCGGCATGCCGATCAAGGCCCTGTCGCGCGACGGCAAGCAGATCGAGCAGGGCCGCATCACCAAGGTGCTCGCCTTCCGCGGCCTGAAGCGCCAGCCCGTCGACGAAGGCGCCGAGGCCGGCGACATCGTCGCCATCGCCGGCATGTCCAAGGCCACCGTGGCCGACACCCTGTGCGCGCTGGAGGTGACCGAGGCGCTGGACGCCCAGCCGATCGACCCGCCGACCATTTCGATGACCGTCGGCGTCAACGACAGTCCGCTGGCGGGCCGCGAGGGCGACAAGGTTCAGTCGCGCGTGATCCGCGACCGCCTGCTCAAGGAGGCCGAGGCCAATGTCGCGATCCGCGTCACCGAGACGCCGGGCGCCGACGCCTACGACGTCGCCGGGCGGGGCGAGCTGCAGCTGGGCGTGCTGATCGAGAACATGCGCCGCGAGGGCTTCGAACTGTCGATCAGCCGGCCGCGCGTGGTCTACCAGACCGGCGAGAACGGCGAGCGGCTGGAGCCGATCGAGGACGTGGTCATCGACGTCGACGACGAATTCACCGGTGTGGTCATCGAGAAGCTGTCGGCGCGCAAGGCCGAGCTGAAGGACATGGGCCCGTCGGGCGCCGGCAAGACGCGCATCCAGCTGATGTGCCCGTCGCGTTCGCTGATCGGCTACCAGGGCGAGTTCCTGACCGACACGCGCGGCTCGGGCGTGCTGAACCGCGTGTTCAGCCACTACGAGCCGCACAAGGGCGCCATCGAAGGCCGTCTGAAGGGCGTGCTGGTGTCGAACTCGGACGGCGAGACGGCGGCCTACGCCCTGTGGACCCTCGAGGAGCGGGGCGTGATGTTCGTCGGCGCCGGCGAGAAGACCTACCAGGGCATGATCATCGGCGAGAACAGCCGCTCCGACGACCTCGACGTCAATCCGATCAAGGGCAAGCAGCTGACCAACGTTCGCGCCGCCGGCAAGGACGAGGCCGTGCGTCTGACCCCGCCGCGCCGCCCGTCGCTGGAACAGGCCATCGCCTACATCGAGAGCGACGAACTGGTCGAGGTGACGCCGAAGTCGATCCGCCTGCGCAAGGCGGTGCTCAACCCGAGCTTCCGCAAGAAGCGGGTGCGCGAGGACTAGTCGCGAGCCGATTACGGAACTCATCGAACGGGGACCGGTTGAGTCGCGCGAGGGCACCTCGCGACTCGAAAGGCTCAAAGCGATGAAAACCTTGACCATTATTACCGCCGCCGTCCTGACGGTGAGCGTTGCGCCCGTAGCAACCGCGGCTCGCGAAGCGGCGCCTGTTTCGCAGGCCGGTCCGCAGATCGGAGCAGTGGTCCGCGGCTCCGGCGGCGTTGAACTGGGCCAGCTGGCCGGACGCCGGACCGGAGCGGACGGCGAGGCGGAGATCGTGGTGCGCGGACGTGACGGTCGCCTGCGCGCGGTGCCGGCGAGCCTCGTGATGGTGCATGGCGACTACCTCCACGTCGAGTGGAGTGCAGCCCGTTTCGACGCCGCAACCGAAGTCAGGGACCTGGCCGGCGCCGAGGTCCCCGGTTCGGGCGCCAACCAGGGCCCGACCGCCGCCAGCGGCAACAACAGCCCCATCGAACCGGGGCGCGCCGACGACCCGGTCGACGACTCCATCGTCGACGCGACCCGCATACCGACGCCTGAGCAACAACAGGCTCCAGACCCGAGCCGGCCCCAATAGGGGCGGGTGAACTCCGGGCGAGCCACGAGCGGGAATTCGGCAATCGTGGCATCGCCGGGGTCATTTGGCGGCGGCCGCAACGATCGCGGCGAGGCAGGGTTTTCTCGGGGCGGGCGCCCCTGCCCGCGCCAGACCAGAGGCTGACACATGCGTAAGACCGCGCTCCTCACGGGGGTCGCCGGCCTGTTCCTTATGACCGCTCCGGCGTTCGCCCAGGACAGCACGGCCCCGCAAACCCTGCCCGAACAGGCCGCCGAGCAGGCCGCCCAGCAGCAGCTGACGCTGCAGCCCGGCGCGATCGTTCGCGACTCGGCCGGGACCGAACTGGGCCGTCTTGAAGGCGTGCGCAACGGCGCCGCGGGTCAGGAGCTGACCGTGCGCGGCTCTGACGGACAACTGCGCGGCGTGCCCATTGGCGGCATTCGCCAGGAGGGCGACGCCGTCGTGGTCGACTTCAGCAGCGGCGACTTCCTGGCCGCTCCGGCGATCACCGAGGAAGCCCCGGACGAGGCGGACACGCCGCCGGATCCCGCCACGCCGGCCCAGCGCGCCACTCCCGCTACGCCCGCGAGGCCCGCGGTCCCCGCCGACCCGTCGGAGATGCAGCCGGCGGTTCCGGCCGAGCCGGCCCAACCGGCGGAGCCCGCCACGCCCCCGTCGGCCGACCAGCCGCCGGCTCCGGGCGAGGGCGCGCGACCGGACCACGCCAACCACGGTCAGGCCGCCGCCGACGCTCCGGGCCAGAACCGGACCTCGGACGACGACCAGTCGACGGACGATGACGAGCCGACCGACGACGAGCCGGAAGCCTGATCAAGGCATCCGGGAAATAAAAAGGGCGGCTCCGCGAGGAGCCGCCCTTTCTTCATGACCCGACCAACCGTCAGGGCCGTCGCTTCACCAGTCCCAGCAGGAACAGCAGGATGACCGCGCCGATGGTGGCGACGATGATTCCCACGATCCAGTTGCCCCCGGCGTCGCCACCCAGCAGGGTGTTGTAGAGGAAGCCGCCGATCAGGGCGCCGACGACGCCGACGATCAGGTTGGTCAACAGGCCGTGATTGCGGCCCATGATCTGTTCCGCCAGCCAGCCGGCGACGATACCGATCAAGATCCAGGCGATGATCCCAAATCCACTCATACTCCCGCTCCTTCCAAGACGATGGTCGATGCGGCCTTAATGCGCCGCCAGCGTAACGGTTGCGGAAGCGTGGCCGAACGACGATCCGCCGTCCTCCCCCAGGAGGCGAAGACCGGCACGGGCCTTGCCGCGTGGAGGGCGAGCCGTCCCGCTTCGGGACAGGCGTATGGGGACCGGGATCATGGCTTCAGACATCGACCTTCACCTCGGACGTCGCCTGCGGCGTCGCCGCCGCCTGCTGGGCCTGACGCAGCAGCAGCTGGCCGCGCAGGTCGGCATCCGCTTCCAGCAGATCCAGAAATACGAATGCGGCGCGAACCGCATCTCGGCCGCGCGCTTGTGGCAACTGGCCGAAGCGCTGGAGTCGCCGGTCAGCTATTTCTACGACGGCCTCGAGGAAGCCATTGAACGCCGGGAGGCCGCCAACCAGGGCGGAGAGATGTTTTCCCGGAAGGAAACGCTCGACCTGATCCAGGCCTACTATCAGCTCGACGAGAAGCCGCGCCGCCGGCTGCTCGACCTCGCCAAGTCGCTGCACACCGAGGGCGAGGCCGCGTAGGGCGGGGGCCCGGGCCCGGGGATCGGGGTCACGTTAAGGGCCGCTGGCGAGGGATCGGCTTGACTAAGGCCCGGCCCCTGAGCCCTAAGCCCTCCCATGACCGAGTATGAACTGTTCGCCGTCGAACTGGCCCGCGAGGCGGCCCGGATCTCCCTCCCCTACTTCCGCAGTCCGTGCGAGGAGATCGACAAGGGCGGGGCCGCGGGGTTCGACCCGGTCACCCAGGCGGATCGTGAGGCCGAGGCGGCCATTCGCCGCCTCATCGAGGCGCGCTATCCCGATCATGGGATCATCGGCGAAGAGTATGGCGAGGACCGGCCGGACGCGGAACATGTCTGGGTGCTGGATCCGATCGACGGCACGCGCGCCTTCATCGCGGGCCTGC
>JANJTI010000302.1 GCA_024711185.1 Brevundimonas sp.
CCCAGGCCCTCGAGCGCGCCGGCGCCCTCTACGCCCGGGTTCCGGACGCCATCGTCGCCCGGGGCGTGCTGCAGCTCGAACAGACCCCGCGCGACGCCGCGCGTCACGCGCGCCTCGCAGATCAGGATATCTGGCCGGCCGGGGCGATGGCGACCCTCGACGCCGCCGCCTGCGGCCAGCGGCTGGGCGAGGCCACGGACCGGGGCGGCCTGTGGATGCGCGACGCGCTGGCGGTCCGGCCCGCTGCGGCGCTTGGGACCTGGCTGAGGGGGGCGAGCCTCATCCGGGCGACGGTCGCGGCGGTGGAGCGGGGCGCGACGGGCTGGCTCATGCTCGACGCCGCCGGAGAGACGGTGCTCGAGGCCGAGGCCGTCGTTCTCGCGGCCGGTTGGGGGACGGCCGGCCTCGCCGACCTGCCGCTCTCCCCCGTAGCCGGTCAGGCCGACTGGGTGGAGGGCGTGGCGACGCCCCCGACGGCCTGGGGCGGCTACGCCGTTCCGACCGGGTCGGGGCTGCTCTATGGCGCGACCCACGAGCGCGGGCGGACCGATCCGAAGGTCACCGCCGGGGCGAGCGAGACCAACCGGGCGACGCTCACCGCCTGCCTGCCGGGCCTCGCCGCGCGCGTGGCGGGGGCCCGGCCGGCCCGGGCCCGCGTGGCAGTGCGCGCCACCACGCCGGACCGGCTGCCGCTGGCGGGGGCGCTGGGCGACGGACTGTTCGTGCTCGGCGGGCTGGGCTCCCGCGGCTTCTGCGCCGCCCCGCTGCTTGCCGAGCACGTCGCGGCGCTGGCGGTCGGCGCGCCGTCGCCCCTGCCGCTCGACCTCGCCGAACGCGTGGATCCTCGGCGGTTCGCCAAGGTCTTGTGAAACCTCGCGAGGCGGCCGACGGTTGGGTCCGGGATCACGCGGAGACGAGCCAATGCGTACTGTACTGATCGGCGGCGTCGGGCTGCTCGGCTTGCTGGGCGCCTGCGCCCCCACGGCGGACCGGTCCGGCGACGGAGCGGCCCCCGCCGCCCGCCAGTGTTTCAACATCCAGCAGGTCGACAACTTCCGACAGGGTCGCCCGGACCAGGTGTTCATCCGCGTCGGACGCAACGACGTCTACGAACTGACCGCCGCCGGATGCCCGGATCTCGACTTCGCCCACAGGCTCGCCCTCGTGCCGGACGGCGCGGGACTGGCCGGCTCCCGACTGTGCACCGACGACTGGGCGAGGGTCGTCGTCCCCGGCGCGACGACGCCGGCTTCCGTCTGCCGGGTGCGCATCAGCCGCAGGCTGACCGAAGCGGAGATCGCCGCGCTGCCGGCCGCTCATCGGCCCTGAGGCTCAGCCCTTCTGGGCGAAGCCGAGCCGGCGGTTCAGTCGCTCGATCAGGTCGATGGCCGTGTCGGCGATCACCGAGCCCGGCGGATAGACCGCTGCCACCCCGGCATCCAGCAGCGACTGCACGTCGGCCGGCGGGATCACCCCGCCCACCACCACCGTGATGTCCTCCCGCCCCAGCTTCTTCAGTTCGGCGATGAGCTCCGGCGCCAGCGTCAGGTGGCCTGCGGCCAGAGACGAAGCGCCGACGGCGTGGACGTTCTTCTCCACCGCCTCGCGCGCCGCCTCGGCGGGGGTCTGGAACAGGGAGCCGGCCGTGACGTCGAAGCCGAGATCGCCATAGGCGGTGGCGACCACCTTCTGGCCGCGGTCGTGGCCATCCTGGCCCAGCTTGGCGATGAGGATGCGCGGCGGGCCGCCGTCGTTCTCGACGAAGGCGGCGACCATGCCCCGGGCGCGACTGACCTTGGGATCGGCGCCGGCCTCCCGTGCGTAGACGCCGGAGACGGTCTTCACGGTGGCGACATGGCGGCCGAAGGCGGCTTCCAGCGCGTCGGAGATTTCGCCGACGGTAGCCATGGCGCGCGCCGCCTCGATCGACAGCTGCAGCAGGTTGGCCCCGCCGCGGGCGCCGTTGGTCAGGGCCTTGAGCGCCGCATCGGTCGCCGTCTGGTCCCGCTCGGCGCGCAGGCGCTTCAGCTTGTCCAGCTGCGAGGCCAGCACGGCGGCGTTGTCGACCTTCAGCACCGGGATGTCGTCGACGTGGTCGGCGAGGTATCTGTTCACCCCGACCACCGTCTGCTGCCCGGTGTCGATGCGGGCCTGGGTGCGCGCCGCCGACTCCTCGATGCGCAGCTTGGGCACGCCGGCCTCGATGGCCTTGGCCATGCCGCCCAGGGCCTCGACCTCGGCCATGTGGGCGCGGGCCTTTTCGGCCAGCTCGTGGGTCAGCCGCTCGACGTAGTAGCTGCCGCCCCACGGGTCGATGACTCGGGTCAGGCCGGTCTCCATCTGCAGCAGCAGCTGGGTGTTGCGGGCGATGCGCGCCGAGAAGTCGGTCGGCAGGGCCAAGGCCTCGTCCAGCGAATTGGTGTGCAGGCTCTGGGTTTGTCCGCCCGCCGCGGCCATGGCCTCGACCACGGTCCGCGGCACATTGTTGAACACGTCCTGCGCCGCCAGCGACCAGCCCGAGGTCTGGCAATGGGCCCGCAACGACAGGGATTTGGGATCCTTCGGCGCAAACTCGGCCTGCACCAGCTCGGCCCACAGCAGGCGGGCGGCCCGCATCTTGGCCACCTCCATGAAATAGTTCATGCCGATGGCCCAGAAGAAGCTCAGCCGGGGCGCGAAGGTGTCCACGTCCATGCCCGAGGCGACTCCGGCGCGGATATAGTCGATACCGTCCGCCAGGGTGTAGGCCAGC
>JANJTI010000304.1 GCA_024711185.1 Brevundimonas sp.
GCTTGGCGGCGCGGGCCAGCGCCGGGAGGCCGACAGGCACGTCGTCCAGCACGCCATGCTGGGCCTTTGCCTTGCGTTCGCCGGCCTTGATGTCCTCCCAGCGGGCCTTCTGGGCGGCGCCGTCGGCCCTCGCGGCTTCAAGCGGGCCATTTGGGCCGAACACGTGGGGGTGGCGGCGTTCCAGCTTGTCGGCGATGGCCGTGGCGACATCGTCGAAGGCGAACAGCCCCTGTTCCTCGGCCATGCGAGCATGGAAAACGACCTGGAACAGGAGATCACCAAGTTCACCCTTCAGATCGTCCCAGTCGCCGCGTTCGATCGCGTCGGCGACCTCGTAAGCTTCCTCGATGGTGTAGGGGGCGATGGTCCGGAAGGTCTGCTCGACGTCCCAGGGGCAGCCGCCGTCGGGATCGCGGAGCCGGACCATGATGGCGTTGAGGCGGTCGACGGGCGTCACTCGACAATCCCTCCGGGCCGGGCCTCGAGAGCCCGGCGGATTTCGTCGTGCCGGTCCGGGGTCAGCGGATAGCGGCGCAGCAGCAGGGCGGCCGAGGCGATCAGCAGGGCCGGGGCGACGATGAACATGACCTGCAGCGCCATCAGCGAGGCCGGGCTGTTGCCGCCCGGCGGCGGCACCGCCTGGAAGCCGATCCAGCCCAGCACGGCGTAGGGGATCAGGGCGAAGACGTGGCCCAGCTTGGTGGTCGCCGACAGGATCGAGAACATCAGGGCGGTGCGGTCGACCCCGGTCTCCAGCCGCACCTCGTCGCCGGCGTCGGCCATCATGGCGCGCAGCAGGAACAGGCCGGCGGCGTAGGGCAGGCCGGCGATGAACATGGCCGCGCCGGTCAGGACGAAGTTGCCGCCGGGCAGCACGGTGGCGATGAGGTACAGGCTGGCGAAGATGAGGCTGGCCACCGCCAGCGCCCGGTGCTTGCCGATCCTGACCGCCAGCCGGGCCCAGATCGGCGCGCCGGCGAGGCCGCCGACGAAGTAGAGCAGCATGAAGATCGAGGCGGCGGCGCGGTCGTAGCCCTTGATCTGGTCGAAGAAGAAGAACAGCAGCGCGCCGGTGATGCCGGGGGCGACGCCCAGCACGATGTCGGCGGCCAGCAGCCGGGCGACGGTGGGGCGGCGAATGATGTCCCAGTAGGCCTTCAGCCCGCCGTGCGGCGCATCGCCGGCGTTGACCGGCTCCGGCACCGCGGCGAGGGCGAGGCTGATGGTCAGGGGCAGGGCGGCGACGATGGCCCAGCCCATGATGTGCACCCCGGCGACGTAGTCGCCCATGCCGCTCTGCACCACGGCGGCGGGCAGGATCAGGATGGCGATGACGCCGAGGATGTTGAACGCCTGCCACCAGGCGTAGACCCGGCTGCGCTGATCGTATTCGGGCGCGAGCACCGAGGCCCAGCCCAGCTGGCTCAGCGTGCCGACCGAGAAGCCGAGGTAGAGCACCAGCAGCCAGCCGAAAAGATACAGCGGCCCGGCGCCCGGCTTGACCATCACGAAGATCATCAGGGCCGCCAGCATCAGCACCGGCGCCGAGGCGGCCATCCAAGGCCGGTAGCGGCCGAAGCGGGTGCGGGTCCGGTCCATGGCCGCGCCGATGATCGGGTCGGCGGCGATGTCGATCGCCCGCACGGCCATGAAGACGTAGCCGACCATGGCGATGTCGATGCCGACATGGCTGGCGTAGTACTCCGGCAGGGTCACCGGCAGGGCCACCCCGAAGGCCGCCAGCGGCAGGCAGACGGTGGAGAAGGCGGCGAGCACGGCGTTGGAGCGGCGCGCGGCCGGGGTCCGGGCGGGGGCGGCGGTCATGGAGAGTTCCGCGGAACGGCGCTGAGTCGGCCGCAGCGGCACCATGCCAGCATTCGCCGCCGCTGCTCCATCCCCGCGTGAAGGCTCTTGCCGGAGCAGGCCACCCGGAGGCACCCTGCGGACATGTGGACCGGCCGCCGCCTGCTGTCGCTGCTGGGCGCCGCCCTCGTGCTGGGCGGGGCGTCGGCGGCGCGTGCGGAGACGAGAGTGGCGTGCGATGCCGACTCCATCGAGTGGGGCGCACCGGCCATGGCGAACGCCATCTCGGTCCACTCGCTGGAATGGACGCCCTTCGGGGCGACCGAATGGGGCTGGGAGGCCTATGTGCCGCTTATCCAGCAGGAGCTGGGCGTGGACTGCGCGCCGAACGCTCCGGCCTTCGCCCGCGCCCTGGCGGCTTTTCAGATGCGCTACGGCCTGCCGGCGACCGGCTGGTTCGACCCGGCGACCTTCCGGGTGTTCCGGGGCGTCTGGCAGGAGCGCCGCCCCTTCATCATGAGCCGGGTGCGCGACGAGCCGTGCCCCGAGCCTCCGCCCCTCAACCAGCTGGGCTATCTGGTGGCCGAGGAGGAGCACGCCGACCGGCTGACGCGACTTCTGCGCCGCGACGTGCTTGGCGCCTACCGCCGCATGGTCGCCGCCGCCCGCGCCGAGGTTCCGGAGATCGCCGCCGATCCCGAGCTGCTGCAGATCTTCTCCGGCTTTCGCGATCCCGAGGCCGACGCCGCCCGCTGCGCCGAGCAGGGCAATTGCGACGGCCTGCGCCGCGCCGTCTGCTCGCCGCACCGCACCGGGGCGGCGGTCGACCTCTACGTCGGCCACATCATCGGTCTGGGAGTCGACGACACCTCGCCCGCCAGCCGTCTGCACATGACCCGCGGGCCCGCCTATCGCTGGCTGGTGCGCAACGCCGCCCGCTTCGGCTTCACCCCCTATGTGTACGAGCCGTGGCACTGGGAGTGGACGGGAGCCCCGGCCGACTATCAGCTCGCCGCGACGCCGTGATCCGCCCACTCACCCCGGCGGAGATCGCCCTGGCGCGGGAGGCCTTCGGCGACGCCCTGCGGTACGAGCTGATCCGCATCCTCGCCGCGCCCTGGCCGCTGACGCGCGCCTTCGTGCCGGGGCGCTGGTTCGGTCGCGACTGGATCGTCTGGCCGGCGCGGAGCCTGCCGGCGGACATCGCCGCCGCGGCGCTGGGGCTGCAGGCCACCCTCGTGCACGAACTGACCCACGTCTGGCAGGCGGTCAACGGCGTCAACCTGCTGACAGGCAAGCTGAGGGCAGGCGATCGGCCGGAGGCCTACCGCTACCCCATCGGCCTGGACTGTGTCTGGGAGGGCCTGAATATCGAACAGCAGGCCATGATCGTCGAGCACCGCTTTCGCCTGTCGCGCGGGCAGAAGGCGCCCGGAGACAAGGCCTTCTACGACCGGATCTGCCCGATAAACCGCGCCTGAACCCGGAACCGTCCTGCGACCGACCGATTGTGTCCGCGGACCCCTTGCAATCGGCAAGCGGCATCCAAAATAGACACTGACGCTGTTACAGTAGCGTCCGGCAACCGGAGCAGGACATGACGCGCGTACTCATTCTCTATCACTCGACCTATGGCCATGTGGAACGGATGGCGGAAGCGGTCGCCGAGGGCGCCCGTTCGGTGGAAGGCGTCGAGGCGGACATCAAGCGCGTCCCCGAACTCGTCCCCGAGGAGCTGGCGCGCAAGAGCGGCTACAAGCTGGATCAGGCCGCGCCGATCGCCGAGGTCGGCGACCTGGCGGACTACGACGCCATCATCGTCGGCGCGGGCACGCGCTACGGCACGGCCGCCTCGCAGATGCGCAACTTCCTCGACCAGACCGGCGGCCTGTGGGCCAAGGGGGCGCTGGTCGGCAAGGTCGGCTCGGCCTTCACCTCGACCGCGACCCAGCACGGCGGTCAGGAAGTCACCCTGATCGGCCTGATCCAGACCCTGTTGCACCACGGCATGGCCGTCGTGGGCCTGCCATACGCCTGGGCCGGGCAGTCGCGCATGGACGAGATCACCGGCGGCAGCCCCTACGGGGCCACCACCATTACCGGCGGCGACGGTTCGCGCATGCCGAGCGACAACGAGCTGGAAGGCGCGCGCTGGCAGGGCCGCTGGGTCGCCGAACACGCGAAGAAGCTCAAGCCGTGACGCAGCCGGCGATCTTCTTCGGCCACGGCTCGCCCATGAACGCCCTGGGCGGGCCGTTCGCCGAGGGCTGGCGTGCGCTCGGCGAGGCTGTCGGCAAGCCGAAGGGCGTGGTCATGGTCTCGGCGCACTGGGAAACCTTGGGTCTCGCCGTCACAGCGCAGGAGAATCCGGAAACCATCCATGATTTCGGCGGCTTCCCGGCAGAACTGCACGCGGTGCAGTATCCGGCTGAGGGATCGCCCGGCCTCGCTGCGCGGGTAGCCGGCCTGACCGGCGCCGCGCCGACGGACCAGTGGGGGCTGGATCACGGGACCTGGTCGGTGCTGGCCCATGTCTGGCCCGAGGCCGACGTGCCCGTGGTGCAGCTGTCGCTGGATCGACGCCTGACCCCGCGCCAGCACTTCGAGCTCGCCCGCCGGCTGAGCCCGCTGCGGGATGAAGGGGTCGTCGTCGCCGGCTCGGGCGATTTCGTGCACAATCTTCGCACCTGGAAGCGCGCCGGCGGCGACCCCTACGACTGGGCTGTCGGCTTCAACGAGGCGGTCAAGGCGGCGCTGGTCCGCGGTGACGACGACGCCCTGGTCGACTGGGTCGGGCTGGCCGAAGACGCCCAGCTCAGCGTGCCCACCGACGAACACTTCCTGCCGTTGCTCTACGTCGCCGCGCAGCGCCGGCCGGGCGACAAGGTGAGCTTCTTCAACGACGTCATCGAGGGCGGTTCGATCTCGATGACAGGGGTGCGCATCGGCTAGCTCAGGCGGCCTTGTCGAGCTCCACCATCTGCTGGATGGCCACGTAGTCGGTCTTGCCGGTGCCCAGCACCGGCACCTCGCCGACGCGGACGATCTTCTTGGGCACCGCCAGCTCCGGCGCGCCGTGCTCGCG
>JANJTI010000323.1 GCA_024711185.1 Brevundimonas sp.
CCGCGAACAGCAGGATGGAACGACGCGGCATCGCGGAACTTTCGGAGCGTCCCCTTGCGGACGAACGAGTCTATAGAAGAGCCGTGAGCCTCGCAGAAGAACATCCGTCGCAGCAGGCCGGGGAGCCGCCCGAAGGGGGCCGCTTCGCGGGCTGGCGCAACCTGCCGCGCCGCAGCCGGGGCCTGAGTCTGCGCACCCTCGTCATCCTGCGCTGGATGGCCATCGCGGGGCAGAGCGCCACCATCCTGATCGCCACGGCCTGGTTCCACTTCGACCTGCCGCTGTGGGGCTGCCTCGCCGCCGTCGCGGCCAGCGTGGCGATGAACCTGAACGCCACCGCCCGGCTGCGCCGCAGCGAGGGCCCTACCGCCGACGGGACCCTGACCGCCGCCCACCTGGGGTTCGACATCCTTCAGCTGTCGGTGCTGCTGGCGCTGACGGGCGGCCTGCAGAACCCTTTCTGCATCCTGCTGATCGCTCCGGTGACGGTGGCGGCCGCCTCCCTGCCGGCGCGGCAGGCGGTTCTGATGGGCCTGCTGGTGCTGGCGGCGACCGTCGCCCTGTTCTTCTTCGCCCTGCCGCTGCCGTGGCAATCGGGCACGGAGATCGATCTGCCGCCGCTGTACAGGTTCGGCGCCGGCCTGGCCCTGACGACGGGCGTCGTATTCACATCCGCCTACGCCTGGCGGGTCGCCGCCGACGCCGAGAAGCTGGAGCTGGCGCTGGCGACGACCCAGGACGTGCTGCAGCGCGAGCAGCGCATGGCGGCGCTGGGCGGACTGGCGGCGGCGGCGGCGCACGAGCTGGGCACGCCGCTGGCGACCATCCAGGTCGTGGCCCGCGAACTGCTGCGCGAGTCGACCCGCGACGGCCGCGCGGCCGAGGACGCGGCCCTGATCCTGCAGCAGGCGGAACGCTGCCGAGATATTCTCAAGCGCCTGTCGCAGCAGCCGGACGAGGGCGGGATCGCCTTCGCCGAGGTCGGGCTGAAGGCCTTGCTGGAAGAGGTGGTCGAGCCGCACCGCGGCTTCGATCTCGACTTCGAGGTGTCGGTGCGCACCGCCTCGGGCGAACCCGAGCCGCGGGTGCGCCGACTGCCCGAGGTCATCCACGGCCTGTCGACCCTGGTCGAGAACGCCGCCGACTTCGCCCACCGCCGCGTCCGGGTGCGCGGCCTGGTGGACGCCGGCTTCATCGAGATCGAGGTGGTCGACGACGGTCCGGGCTTCCCCGCCGACATCCTGCCCCGGCTGGGCGAGCCCTATGTGACCAGTCGTCCGCAGGGCAAGGCGCGCCGGGCGCTGGCGGCCCAGATCGCCGCTTCGGTCGCCGCGGCCGCCGCCGCGCCGGGCCGCAAGGGCCGCAAGGCCGCCCCGCCCGCCGAGCCGGCCCCGATCGCCCCCAGCCAGGGCGGCATGGGCCTGGGCTTCTTCATCGCCCGAACCCTGCTGGAGCGCACCGGGGGCCGCGTGGCGGTGAGCGCCGGCGACGGCGGCAAGGGTCAGCCGAGGGGCGCGCGGGTGGCCGTGCGCTGGCCGCGGCCGGCGCTGGAGGTCGGGGCTCCAATCGCCCCGCCCGTGCGTACTGAACCTTGACGGCGCGGACACGGGGCCCGACTTGAGCGCACGGAGAACGAAATGACCGACACCGAAGCCCGGATCGCCGCCCTCGAGGACAAGACCCTGCTGCTGCTCGACGACGACAACGCCCTGCGCACGCGCATGGGCCGCGCGCTCGAGAGCCGGGGCTTCGAGGTGACCACCGCCGCCTCTGTGGCCGAGGCCAACGAGGCGCTGAGAACCGCGGCCCCGGCCTTCGCCGTGCTGGACATGCGGCTGGAGGACGGCAATGGCCTGAAGGTGGTCGAGGCGATCCGCGACCGCCGCGAGGACGCGCGCATCGTCATGCTCACCGGCTACGGGGCCATCGCCACGGCGGTGGCGGCGGTGAAGGCCGGCGCGGTCGACTACCTGCAGAAGCCGGCCGACGCCGACGACGTGGTCAAGGCCCTGCTGGCCACCGGCGAGGCGCCCGAGCCGCCGGCCAACCCGATGAGCGCCGACCGGGTGCGCTGGGAGCACATCCAGCGGGTCTACGAACTGTGCGACCACAACGTCTCGGAGACGGCCCGCCGGCTGGGCATGCACCGCCGCACCCTGCAGCGCATCCTCGCCAAGCGCGCGCCGCGCTGAGCGGCCTGTCCGTTCGCGAAGCGCCAACGGACGGCGGCTCCCGTTCGCGAAACCGGTCCGTCGGTTCCTGAAGGCGGCGTGGCCGGCCCCGGCCGGTCGAGGCAGCGTCGGGTCGTCCGGGGCCCGCGGTGGGCCTCGCCGGAGGATCCGAGATGCATCGCTTCACCTGCGCCGCCGCGGCGCTTTGCCTTTTCCCGCTGCCGGCGCTGGCGCAGGACGGCGGCCACGCCGCCGCCCTGACCTTCGAGACGGGCGCGACCACCGGCCGCGTGCTGGTCGCCCTGTACGACTCCGAGGCCGCCTGGCGTTCGGGCCCCGCCCGGGCGCGACTGGCCGTCGACGCCTCAGGGCCGGTGGTCGCCGTGTTCCGCGACCTGCCCGCCGGCGACTATGGCGTGAAGGCCTTTCACGACGTCGATGGCGACGGCGAGATGGACACCAACCCGTTCGGCATTCCGGTGGAGCCCTACGCCTTCTCCAACAACGCCGTCGGCAACATGGGCCCGGCCAGCTGGGAGCAGGCCCGCTTCACGGTCTCGGGCGACGTCGCCCAGACGATCCGCGTGCGCTGAGGAGGGGCCGATGCACGCTTCCCGCCGCGCCTTCCTGACCGGCGCCGCCGCCCTGTCGGCGGCGGTGCTGACCCCCGAGAGCGTTCGCGCCCGGGCCGCCCTGCAGGCCGCCGCCGACTGGTCGCTAGCCACCGTCGACATCGAAGGGGATCTGGCGCCCCGGCCGATGCGGCTGGTGCACGGACGGGCGCCGGCGGGGCTGGAGGGGACGCTGTTCCGCAACGGTCCGGGCCGGTTCCGCCGGCCGGGCGGCAGCGTCAGCCACTGGTTCGACGGCGACGGCCTGATGCGCGCCTTCCGGGTGCGGGACGGGCGGGCGACGCTGGAGGCCCGCTTCGCCGACACGCCGAAGCGTCGGCTGGAGAGTGAACTGGAGGCCGTGGTGACGCCGGGCTTCGGCACCGTCGGCGACGAGCGGGCGCGGGTCGGCTCGAACGACGACGTCAACGCGGCCAACACGGCGGTGATGGCGGCCGGGGATGCGGTCTGGGCCCTGTGGGAGGGCGGCTCGCCGCTGGCCATGGACGCCGGCGACCTGTCGACGCGCGGCTTCGTCAGCCTGCGGGACGACCTGAAGGGCATGCCCTTCCAGGCCCATCCCCGCTTCGACGCCGACGGGACGATCTGGAACATCGGCCTGTGGGGCGATCGCATGGTGGTGTGGCGGCTGAACCCCGACCGCAGCCTGCACACGGCGGAGATGGTGGCGCTGCCGCGGGCCAGCTACATGCACGACTTCACCGCCACTGCCCGGCATCTGGTGATCGTGCTGCAGCCGTGGGTGTTCGAGCGGCGCGGCATGCCCTACGCGGCGCAGTTCGCGTGGAAGCCGGAGCTGGGCACCCGGGTGCTGGTCATCGACAAGGCCGACCTGACCCGCACGCGCACCTTCGACCTGCCGACGTTCAGCTTCTTCCACCTCGGCGACGCCTGGGAGGAGGCGGACGGGACGATCCGCTTCGACGTGGCCGCCGGCGAGGACGTCGCCTTCGCCGTCGAGGGGGCGTGGGTGCTGGTCGAGGGGCGCGGGAGCGTGCCGGGCGAGCCGGCGCGGCTGGCGATGGTCAC
>JANJTI010000333.1 GCA_024711185.1 Brevundimonas sp.
CACCTTGATGAACGGCTCCGCTTGTGGCGTCGTCAGCGCGTCCGGGGGAGTGCAGGCCATGTTCGGCGGTATTTTCGACTTCATCCATCGCAATGCGCGCGTGGCGCTGGCCGTCGCGATCGTGACGGCGGCCGTCGGCGCGGCCGGTGCGGTCGGCTGGCTCACCGCCCCGGTGGCGTGATCCGGCGGGCCTGAAGCGGGGAAACTCGCGATGGAGGCCTGAGCCGGAATCGAACCGGCGTACACGGATTTGCAGTCCGCTGCGTAACCACTCCGCCATCAGGCCGCGGGCCGCGTGAAACGGCCGCGCCATCGCGAGGCGCGTTCGCTATCAGATCGGATTGTCCGCCGCAACGCGCAGACCTATAAGCGCGCCAGATTTCAGCAGGACAGTTCCAATGGATTACGCCGCGGCCCGCAAACTCATGGTCGACAGCCAGGTGCGGGTGAACGACGTCACCGACCGCGCCCTGCAGGCGGCCCTGCTCGAGGCTCCGCGCGAGCGGCTGCTGCCCGCCGACCGCGCCTTCGCCGCCTACGCCGAGATCGAGCCGGAGGTGGCCGTGGGTCGCCGCCTGATGCTGGCTCGCGACGTCTCCAAGCTGCTGATGGCGGTCGCGGCCCGGCCGGGCGAGCGGGCTCTGGCCGTCGCCGCCCCCTATGCCGGGCTGGTGCTGGCCCGCATGGGCCTGCAGACGACCGTCCAGGATGCCGACGCGGCGGTCTTCGATGTCGCCGGCGCTGCGCTGGCGGACGAGGGCGTGGCCACCGTCGTCGCACCGCTGAATGACCCTGCCGGCGAGGCGTGGGACGTGATCGTGTCGGAAGCGGCGGTCCCGGCCCGTCCGGACAGCTGGATCGAGGCGCTCAAGCCCGGCGGCCGCCTGGCCGTCGTCGAGCGTTCGGGCCCGACCGGCAAGGCCGTGCTCTACGTCCGGGGCGAGCAGGGGGTGTCGCGGCGGGAGCTGTTCGACGCCGCGCCGCCGGTGCTTGCGGAACTGGCCCCGGAGCCCACCTTCGCCCTGTGACCGTCGCGGTCCTCCGGCCCGGCGTGAAAAAAACTTAACTGGCGGAAGCGCAAAGCCTCCCGCATCAGGCGTATGGGATACGAAGGGGCGCGCATCCTCGCGCCGGGCAGGAATCGACATGCTGAAACGTTCGCGCGCGCTCGCCTCGGTCGCCGTCATCGCCGTGATCGGCGGCGCCGGCGCTCCCGCCTGGGCGGAGACGCTCCAGGAAGCGATCGCCCTGGCCTACCGCACCAATCCGTCGCTGCTGGCCCAGCGCGCCAACCAGCGGGCGCTGGACGAGTCGATCGTCCAGGCCCGCGCCGGACTGCGGCCGACGCTGAACGTGACGATCAGCGGCGACTACACGCGCGACTACAGCGACACGGCCTTCGATCCGGACAGCGACGGCGCGTCGGCCAGCATCGGCCTGTCGCAGACGCTGTGGTCCGGCGGCCGCATCGGCCACGGCATCACCGCCGCCGAGGCCGAAATCCTGGCCGGGCGCGAGAACCTGCGGGCGATCGAACAGTCGGTGCTCGCCTCGGTGATCCAGGCCTATGCCGACGTGATCCGCGACATGGAGGTCCTGCGCATCCGCCAGGCCAATCTGGCGGTGCTGCAGCGGCAGCTGGAGGAATCGTCGGCCCGCTTCGAGGTCGGCGAGATCACCCGCACCGATGTGGCCCAGTCCGAGGCCCGCCTGGCGCAGTCCGAGGCTGACCTCGCCAACGCCCAGGCCCAGCTGTCGACATCGCGCGCCGTCTACGCCGCCGTGGTCGGCCAGGCGCCGGGCGACCTCGCCCCGATGCCCGTGCTGCCGGGGGTTCCCGCCGACTTCGACAGCGCCCTCGACGTCGCCCTCGTCGAGAACCCCGGCATCCGCGCCGCGGCCTGGACTCTCGCCGCCGCCGAGGCCAACGTCGCCGCGGCCCGGGCGGAGTACATGCCGTCGGTGCGGGCCACGGCCAGCTACGGCGGCGCCAGCAACGACTTCGACCGCTTCGGCGACATCGCCGACAACACGCGGCTGACCGCCGGCGCCACCCTGTCCATCCCCCTGTTCACCGGCGGCCTGAACGCCTCCCGCGTCGCCGCGGCGCTGGAGCGGGCCAACGCCGCCCAGATCAACGTCGAGGGCGAGCGCCGCGGGGCCCTGCAGGACGTCAGCTCGGCCTACGCCCAGGCCATCTCGGCCCGCGCCTCGCTGCAGGCGGGTCAGGAGGCGGTTCGGGCCGCCGGCGTCGCCGCCGAGGGCGTGCGTCAGGAGGCCCAGGTGGGTCTGCGCACCACCCTGGACGTCCTCAACCAGGAGCTCGAACTGCGCAGCGCCGAGGTCACCCTCGCCAGCGCGCGACGCAACGAATACGTGGCCCAGGCCAATCTGCTGGCGGCCATGGGGCGCCTGGAGGGGCCGGATCTGGATCCGACGCTGGAGCGCTACGACCCCGCCGCCAACTATCAGCGGGTCCGCAATCGCGGGGCCCTGCCGTGGGACGGCGTGCTCGAGACGCTCGACCGCGTCGCCGCCCCGCCGGTGACTCCCGCGGCCGATCAGGCCGACGCCCCGATCGACGCCCAGCTCAAGTCCGAAGTGGTCCGCACCGCGCCCCGCGACTGAGGCCCGGCTCGCCCGGCGGGCGAAAAACGCCCGTTGATTCCGGGGGGCGTAGATGCGACGACAGGCTGCGGGGAGGGGGCGTCGCTCCACCCCGGCCTGACCGACTTGTCCGTGCGCGGATGCGTGCTCCCGGGGATTCGCCATGACCGACCAGCCCGCCCAGGAACCCACCATGGAGGAGATCCTGGCGTCGATCCGCCGGATCATCTCCGAGGACGATGCACCCGCCGAGACGGCGCCCGGAGCCGCCGCCCAGCCGGAACCGGAGCCTGAGCCGGAGCCCGGGCCCGAAATGGAAGCCGCGGATGTCTCGCCGGCCCTGATGGACGAGACGCCGTCGATGCAGGAGCCCGCCGCCTCCGAGGAGGACGTGCTGGAACTGACCGACACCTGGGAAGCGCCGGCCGCGGAAAGCATCGGCGATCTGGACGTCTCTCCCGGCGAGCCCGAACCGGAGCCGTTCCCCGCCACGGACGCGCCGCGCAGCGAATCGGTCTTCGAGACGCCGGCCGAGGTGCACACGCCTGAGCATCCGTCCGTGCCCTCGGGCGGCTACGACTCCCTCGTCGGGGACAGCGCCGCCGCCAGCGCGGCGTCGGCCTTCGCGGGCCTGGCCTCCTCGATGCGCAAGCCCGCGTCGACCGAGGCCTCGCGCGGCCCCGATCTCAACTTCGCCAGCGGCTCGACCGTCGAGGCCATGGTCGCCGAGATGCTGCGCCCGATGCTGAAGGAATGGCTGGACGCCAACCTGCCGGGCATCGTCGAGCGCGAGGTACGCAAGGAAGTGGAACGCATCGCCCGCTCGGCCGGCTGACCTTCACCTGCGCATCGATCTTCTCTAGATCATCCCAGGGCGGCTCCGGCGGGGCCGCCCTTTCTCTTTTCGCGTAAGACCTCACCATGCTCGACAAGACCTTCGATCCGAAAGCCGCCGAACCCCGCCTCTATGCGCAGTGGGAGGCCTCGGGCCTGTTCGCGCCTCGTCAGGACACCGCCGCCGAGGCCTATTCGATCGTCATTCCGCCGCCGAACGTGACCGGCTCGCTGCACATCGGCCACGCGCTGAACAACACCCTGCAGGACATCCTCGCCCGCTATCACCGGATGAAGGGCAAGGCGGTGCTCTGGCTGCCCGGCACCGATCACGCCGGCATCGCCACCCAGATCGTCGTCGAACGCCAGCTCGACGCCCAGGGCATCAGCCGCCACGACCTCGGGCGGGAGAAGTTTCTGGAAAGGTGTGGGAGTGGAAGGAATACTCCGGCGGCACCATCACCCGCC
>JANJTI010000372.1 GCA_024711185.1 Brevundimonas sp.
CGCGGCCGTCTCCGGTCAGGTCGTAAGCCTTCGACGTGTCGATGAGACCGGCCCGCTCCTGCCGAAAGCCCGCCGGGCCCCAGTTGCGATGGGTGGCGCGCGAGCCCTTGAGTTCATGGTTGCGGATCAGGGCGACCCGGCTTCCATCCAGCGGGAAGCAGCCCATGCCGTCGAAATTCTGCGGCACGAACAGGCCGTCGTCCATGGTCTCGCCGGCCTGGGAGATGATCCGGTACGAAAAGCCCTCGGGCAGGTCGAGCAGGCCGTTGGGGTCCCGCCGCAGCGGACCGTAGCCGGCGATGTCGTTGACGTAGGTCTCCTCGCCGGCCGCCTGGGCCGAGGCATGTCGGGCGAAGCCGGCGAAGGCGAGCCCGACGGCGCCGGTGGAGAGCAGGCGGCGGCGGTCGAACAGCATGGGGAGACTCCGGAACTCGCCGGCTTATGGACCGGCCGGCGCCGCCAGGTCATCAGGGATTTGTGACGCGCCCCTGACGATAAAAACGCGAAACCCTGTCTTGTGGAGACATTGTCCCCATCGCCGACGGCGCGGGTTTCCGACGATTCAATTGGAACGCCGGCTCCTTCGGGCGGAGCGCGGGGTTTTCAGGCTGTCAAAGACCGGCGGGACGGGCCCGGCGGCAGTAGGGCACGGGGGTGCGTCAGGAACGGTCGCAGGGGCTCGCGCCCTCGACGGGACAGGGGCGAGAGTCCCGCTTTCGGGGCGCGATGTCTCGAGAGGGAAGGTCCCAGGAGTCCCGGTGTACCCCGAACACGTGCGGTATTTTAATACCGCATCCAGAATCTCCATGAGAAACAATGTGCTAGGCTGAGACGAGCTCTCCGGTCGGCATTGACCGGCGCTCGTCCATCCTCTATCAGCGCGCCTTCCGCTCGTCCCGGCTCCGGGAGGGGCAGCCTGTTTCGTCCCCGAGGAACCCTCGCAATGCTGAAGAGCACCACGGCTTCGCTGAAGCCGGCCGAGGTCGAGAAGAAGTGGATCCACATCGACGCCGAAGGCGTCGTGGTGGGCCGTCTCGCGACCTTCATCGCCAACCGTCTGCGCGGCAAGCACCGCCCGGACTACACCCCGCACGTCGACTGCGGCGACTACGTCGTCGTCACCAACGTGGACAAGGTGGTGTTCACGGGCGCCAAGAACACCGACAAGGTCTACTACCGCCACACCGGCCACCCGGGCGGCGTCAAGTCGACCACGCCGGAGAAGGTGCTGAACGGCCGCTTCCCCGAGCGCGTGCTCGAGAAGGCCGTCGAGCGCATGCTGCCCAAGGAAAGCCCGCTGGCCCGCAAGCAGATGACGCACCTGCGCCTGTTCGCTGGCGCGACGCACACCCACGAAGCCCAGTCGCCGGAAACCATCGACTTCAAGTCGATGTCGGCCAAGAACACCCGGAGCGTCTGAGCATGACCGACGTCGCCAACACCGAAACCGCCACCGGCTTCGACGCCCTGAAGGGCATGGGCACGGTCGCCGAGGAGGCGCCCGTCCACGTCCAGAAGCTGGACGCCCAGGGTCGCGCCTATTCGACCGGCAAGCGCAAGAACGCCATCGCCCGCGTCTGGGTGAAGCCGGGCACCGGCAAGTTCACCATCAACGGCAAGGACCAGGAGCAGTATTTCGCCCGTCCGGTGCTGCGCATGATGATCGCCCAGCCGCTGGTCGTCACCGGCCGCGAGACCCAGTTCGACGTGGTCTGCACGGTCGAGGGCTCGGGCCTGTCGGGCCAGGCCGGCGCCATCCGCCACGGCCTGTCGCACGCCCTGACCCACTATGAGCCGGAGCTGCGCAAGGTCCTGAAGCCTCACGGCTTCCTGACCCGCGACGCGCGCGTCGTCGAGCGCAAGAAGTACGGCCGCGCCAAGGCCCGCCGGAGCTTCCAGTTCTCGAAGCGCTGATCGCGTTCACGCGGTCTGGATTTGGGGCGCTTCGGGAAACCGGAGCGCCCTTTTCTTTTGGGACGGCATCATGACCCACACCATCTTCATCGACGGCGAGGCCGGGACCACGGGGCTGGAGATCCGGGAGCGTCTGGAGGCGCGCGGGGACCTCGAACTGATCCTGCTCGGCGACCGCCGGAGGGACGTCGAGGCGCGGCGCGAGGCTTTGAACAGCGCCGACGCCGTGATCCTGTGCCTGCCGGACGACGCCGCCCGCGAAGCGGTGGCGATGATCGAGAACCCGGCGGTGCGGGTGATCGACGCCTCGACGGCGTTCCGGGTTGATCCGGCGTGGATCTACGGCTTTCCGGAAATGGCGCCCGGGCAGCGCGAACGGATCGCCGGGGCGACGCGGGTGTCGAACCCGGGCTGTTATCCGACGGGGTTCATCGGGCTGGTGCGGCCGCTGGTCTCGGCGGGGATCATCCCGGCCGGGCAGCCGGTGACAGTGAACGCGGTGAGCGGCTATTCCGGCGGCGGCAAGGCCATGATCGCCGAGTTCGAGGCCGGGGAGGGCGCGCCGCCCTACCGCGCCTACGGCCTGTCGCTGAAGCACAAGCATGTGCCGGAAATGACCAAGCACACCGGGCTGGAGCGGCCGGTGCTGTTCGCGCCGGCGGTCGGGGCCTACCGGCAGGGCATGCTGGTCGAGGTTCCGCTGCATCTGGCGGCGTTGCCGTCGAGCCCCTCGGTCGAGGTGGTCCACGGAGCGCTGGTCGAGGCCTACGAGGGCGCGCGCTTCGTCGAGGTGGCCTCGCTGGAGGAGACGGAGGCGATGACCGGCCTGTCGCCGCAGGGGCTGAACGGCACCAACCGGATGCGGCTGCACGTGTTCGGCGACCGTGGCGGCGGGCAGGCTCGGCTGGTGGCGCTGCTGGACAACCTCGGCAAGGGGGCGTCCGGGGCGGCGGTGCAGAACCTCAACCTGATGCTGGGGTTGGACGAGGGCGCGGGGCTGGTCTGAGGACTTCTGCTCCGCGGCCGGCGCCGCCCCCTCCTGACCCGCTGACGCGGGTCTGTCCTCCCCTCGCGCCTTCGCGCGTGGGGAGGGGGACTGCCGGAACGGCGGTGGAGGGGGCGACGCCGAGGTCGATGTATCAGGACTTCAGCGCCGCCCGGGCTGACTGCAGGGTCAGGCCGGTCCAGATGCCGGCCATGATCAGCATCAGGCCGTAGTCGCCGGCGGGGGCGATCAGCGGCAGGACGGCGGAGAGGATGATGGCCAGGGGGAAGACCATGGCCATGATGACCGTGACGGGCGCGTTGCGGTCGATCAGCGGCTTGGGCTTGCGCTTGCGGCTGTGCATCCACAGGCCGTTGAGCAGCATGAAGCCCAGCGCGCTGAACAGGGCGGCGCCGAAGTAGATCGGAGCCTGCTCCGGCCGCGCCGAAACGATGGCGCTGGCGGTGACGAGGCTCAGGGCGAGGACGCTGGTGATCGCCAGCAGCAGGTTGACGTTGCGGTTCAAGACTTGACCTTCACATAGGAGCCGGGCGCCGGCTCGATGGCTTTCAACGGACCCTTGAGGGGATTCCGCGCTGGAACCCAGTCGCCGGAGCGGGCGTGCAGCCAGTCGGCCCAGTGGTTCCACCAGCTGCCGGCATGCTGTTCCGCGCCGGCGAGCCACTCGTCGAGACTGTCGGGGAGGGCCGCATTGGTCCAGTGCTGGTACTTGTTGGCCGCGGGCGGATTGACCACGCCGGCGATGTGCCCCGAGCCGGCGAGGGTCATGACCACGTCGGCGTTCCGGAAGGCCCTCGCCGAGCGCCAGACCGACTTCATCGGGGCGATGTGGTCCTCGCGACTGGCCTGGAAGTAGAGCGGGATCGTCACCTTCGACAGGTCCACCCTGACGCCGCCGATCTCGAATTCGCCCCGGGTGAGGGCGTTCCGCCCGTACATGGAGCGCAGATAGTCCATGTGCAGCTTCTTCGGCATCCGGGTCTGGTCGGCGTTCCAGAACAGCAGGTCGAAGGCCGGCGGGTCCTTGCCCATCAGGTAGTTCGACACGAAGAACGACCAGATCAGATCGTTGGCGCGCAGGGCGTTGAAGGTGTCGGCCATGGCGGCGCCGGGCAGGACGCCGCCGGCGGCGTCCATCTGCTGCTCGATCTCCTTCAGCCAATGGTCGTCGGTGAACAGGAGCAGATCGCCGGCCTCGGCGAAGTCGTGCTGGGCGGCGAAGAAGGTGCAAGCGGAGACGCGCTTGTCGCCCCGGGCCGCCATGTGGGCCAGGGCCGCGCCCATCAGGGTGCCGCCGATGCAGTAGCCGACGGTGTTGATGTGGTCGGCCTTCGACTGTTCGAGGGCCTTCTCGATGGCGCGATAGATGCCCTTGTGCAGGTAGTCGTCGAAGCCCCAGTCGGCCTTGTCGACGTCGGGGTTGACCCACGAGCAGACGAAGACGGTGAAGCCCTGGGCCGACAGCCAGCGGATCATCGAGTTCCCGGGCTGCAGGTCGAGGATGTAGAACTTGTTGATCCACGGCGGGAAGATCAGCAGCGGGATCCGGCGCTGCTTCTCGGTGGCCGGGTCGAACTGGATAAGCTCGAACAGCTCGTCGCGCCAGACCACCTGGCCGGGGGCGGTGGCGAGGTTCCGGCCCACCTCGAAGCGGCCGTAGTCGGCCTGGCTGATCTTCAACTTGCCGCGCCCGCGTTCAAGGTCGGCGGCGAAATTCTGCATCCCCTTCACCAGCGATTCGCCGCTGGTCTCGGCCAGGGCCTTCAGGGCCGCCGGGTTGGAGGCGAGGAAGTTGGAGGGGGAGAAGGCGTCGGTCAGCAGCTTCGTGAAGAACTCGGCGCGGCGTTTGGTGCGCGGGTCGACGTCCTCGACCGAGGCGACGAGGCCGTTCATCCAGTCGGCGGTGGTCAGGTAGGAGCGCCGCATGACGTCGAACAGCGGGTTCTCGCTCCACGCCGGGTCCTTGAACCGCTTGTCCTTCGACGGCTCCGGCGCGGTCTCCTCGCCGGCGGCGCGGCGGGCGGTGGAGGCCCACAGGTCCATGTAGCGGCCGAACAGGTCGGCCTGGGCGGCGAACAGCTTGTCCGGGCGGGCGGCGAGGCTGGACATGACGCTGGTCATGGCGGGTCCGACGTTGAACGGGTCGGGCGACAGGGCGGCGGGGCGGTCGGCCTGGGCGAGGGCGGCCTCGGCGATGGCCGACTGGGCGGTCATGGCGGCCCGGGCGAGGTTCAGCGACAGGGTCTCGAGCATTTCGCGCTGGCCGGCGAAGGGGTCGGTCGCCGCCGCCG
>JANJTI010000001.1 GCA_024711185.1 Brevundimonas sp.
GCGAGGCCGACAGGTCCTTCATGTGCAGGGCGCCGCGGCCGTAGCGCAGGCCGACGCCGACGGCGCCCGCGGCCTCCTCGCCGGCGATGTAGGCCGTCGGCCGGTCGCCCTGGTCGGCGCAGATGCGCTCGATGGCCCCGCCGATGGCCTCGGCGGCGATGCCCAGCTCGCGCGAGCCCGCGGCGATCAGCTCGTCGGCGGTGTAGGCTTGGGCGGTCTGGTCGGAACGGATCGGATAGTTGGGATCGGCCGGCCCGCTGGAGGCGCAGGCGGACAGGCCCGAGGCGCCGGCGCTGGCGGCGAGGCCCGAGAGGATCATCTGGCGGCGGTGCATGCTCTGGCTCCGAAGGCGGGGACGGCTCGCCCGGCTGGCGCGGGCGCTCGGCTTCACCGTCGCCGGTCTTTGAGTCAGCCTTGCGGCGGCAAGGTTAACGAGGGGTTGCCGCCGCCCCGCGGTGGCGGCCCCGCCATCACGGCAGGGCAGCGAAGCGCTCCACGCTGCGGGTCGGTCCCGACACGATGAGCAGGTCCCCCTCCACCACCAGGGTGTCGGGCTTGGCGTAGGTGAAATCCTGATGCGGCCGCTTGACCCCGACCACGGTGATGCCGTGCTTCGAGCGAAGCGCCGACTGGGCGAGGCTCTTGCCGAGGGCCTCGCGCGGCGGGCGGGTCTTCACGATGGCGAAGTCGTCGTCGAACTCGATGAAGTCGATCATCTTGCCGGTGACCAGATGCGCCACCCGTTCGCCCATGGCGGCCTCCGGGTAAACCACGTGATGGGCGCCCGTCTTCTCGAGGATCTTGCCGTGGTTGGCGCTGACGGCCTTGGCCCAGATGTCCGGCACGCCGAGCTCGTTCAGCGCCAGCACCGTCAGCACGCTGGCCTCTATGTCGCTGCCGATCCCGACCACAGCGTGCTGGAAGTCGGCGACCCCGAGCCGCCGCAGCGCGTCGATGTTGCTGCTGTCCGCCTGGACCACGTGGGTCAGGCGGTCGGACCAGGCCTGCACCAGCGCCAGGTTCTCCTCGATGGCGAGCACATCGTGTCCGAGGCTGCTCAGACTCTGCGCGACCGCGCTGCCGAACCGGCCGAGGCCGACGACCACCACGTTATTGGACTTCGGATGTGAGGTTCTAGCCAACGATCGGGCGCTCCTGCGGGTATCGGAAGGGCACGTGCCGGGTCCGAAGCGCCAACGCCGCCGCGACGGTGATGGTGCCGACCCGGCCGACGAACATGAGGGCGATGAGGATACCCTGCGCGGCTGGCGGCAGCGAGGCGGTGATGCCGGTGCTCATTCCGACCGTCGCGAATGCCGAGATGACCTCGAACAGCACCCGGTCGAGCGGTTCGTGAGAAAGCGACAGAATCGCGAGGGTCGAGATCGACACCAGCCCCACCGCCAGAAGCACGATGGCCAGCGCCTGCCTCTGCACGTCGGGGCAGATGCGCCGCCGGAAGGCGGTGACGTCGGCGCGACCGCGCACCTCCGCCCAAACCACGAATCCGAGGAGCAAAAAGGTGGTGACCTTGATGCCGCCCGCCGTTCCCGCGCTTCCGCCGCCGATCAGCATCAGGCCGTCGGTGAGAAGCAGGGTCTCCGGCCGCATGCCGCCGACGTCGACGGCGTTGAAGCCGGCGGTGCGGCTCATCACCGAATGGGTCAGGGCGTTCAGCGCCTTGCCGGCCACCGGCATGCCGCCGAGCGTGCCGCCATTGCTCCACTCGGCCACCAGTACGCCGAGGAAGCCGAGCACGAGAAGCCCCGCCGTGCCCATCAGGGTCAGCTTGGCGTGGATCGACCAGCGGCGCGGCGTCCGCCAGTCCACGAGCAGTTCGTTGATGACGGGAAACCCCAGACCGCTGACCACGATCGCAAGGCAGAGGGGCAGGAGAACGACGGGATCCAGGGCGAAGCGGGTCAGGCTGTCGCCATAGGTGGAGAAGCCGGCGTTGTTGAAAGCGGAGACCGCGTGAAAGGCGCCGTTCCAGGCCGCCTCGGCCCACGGCTCGGCATAGCCGTAGTGCAGCTGCAGGATCAGCACCCCCGCCACCGCCGCCTCGAACACGACGGTCACCCCGAGAATGGTGAGCAGCACGCGCTTCACGTCCGCCAGCTCGAGGCTCTTGGTCTCGGCCTGGACGACCAGTCGCCGGCCCAGCCGCATCCGGCGCGAGATCAGCATGCCCAGCAGGGTCGCCCCGGCCATGATGCCGAATCCCCCGATCTGGAACAGGCCGAAGATCACCGCCTGACCGAAGGGCGACCAGTAGCTGGCGGTGTCGACCGTGATCAGGCCGGTCACGCAGGTGGCGGACGTGGCCGTGAACAGCGCCGTCAGCAGCGACGGCGGCGCGCCGGAGGCGGTGGCCCACGGCAGGGAGAGCAGCACCGTTCCGGCGGCGATGACCATCAGAAAGGCCAGCGGCACCATGCGGGCCGGATGGTCGAGTATCGGTCTGCGCAAGGCGCGTCCCCCGCCAACGGGCGGTCCTTATAACCCATTGGCGAGGAGTGCGAAGGGGCGAACCGCCCGCGTGCCGGGGCAGGCTCGAAGCTCGGCTCAGGTCCGCAGCGTCGCCCCGACCTTTGCGGCGGCCGCGACCACCTTGGCCGACAGGGCCTCGATCTCGGGCTCGGTCAGGGTCGCCTCGCGGGGCTGGACCACCACCTCCAGCGCCACCGACTTCATGCCCTCGGGCACCCCGGAACCGCGGTAGACGTCGAACACCCGCACATCCGCGATCAGGGCCTTGTCGGCCCCGGCGACGGCCCGGACGAGTTCGCCCGCCGGCCTGCCGTCCTCGAGCACGAAGGCGAAGTCGCGGGTCAGGGGCATCAGCGCCGGAAGGTCGGCGGCGCCGCGCGCCTTGCCGGCCTTGCCGCGCGGCTCCGGCACGGCGTCCAGCACCAGTTCGAAGGCCAGCAGGGGGCCGTCGGCGTCCAGCGCCCTGAGCACGCGCGGGTGCAGGGCCCCGAATTCCGCAATCACGTTCTTCGGCCCCAGCTGGAGCCGGGCCGAACGGCCGGGGTGCCACCAGTCGCGGTTCTGGCCCTGGACCAGCTGCAGCGAGGCGACGGGCGCGCCGAGGGTCTCCAGCAGGGCGGTGAGGTCGCCCTTCAGCGCGAACAGCGCCTCCTCGACCCCGCCGCCCCAGTGGCGGGGACTCCGCGGGGCCACAAGGCCCGCGACCACGGTGCGCTGGCCGGTCGGACTGTCGTCCAGATAGATCGGGCCGATCTCGAACAGGGCCACATCGGGATGGCCGCGGTCGGCGTTGCGGGCCGCGGCCTGGATCAGATTGGGCAGGATCGACGGCCGCATGCAGTCGAGGTCGGCGGCGATCGGGTTTTCGAGCACCAGACGATCGTCGCCGCCGCCGAACATTTCGGCGATGGCGCGGCGGGTGAAGGACCAGGTCACAGCCTCGGCATAGCCGAGCCCGGCCAGCGCCCGGCGGGCCAGACGGACGCGGGCCTGACGCGGATTGAGCACGCCCTTCGCGGCGCGGGGCATGTCCGGCAGGGGGGTGTCGGGCAGGGCGTCGAAGCCCTCGATCCGCGCG
>JANJTI010000115.1 GCA_024711185.1 Brevundimonas sp.
CCTTGGAGGCGTCGCCGGCGCCGTGGCACTTGCCGAAGGTGTGGCCGCCGGCGGTCAGGGCCAGCGTCTCCTCATCGTTCATGCCCATGCGCGAGAAGGTCTCGCGGATGTCGCGGGCCGACAGCAGCGGGTCCGGCTTGCCGCCCGGCCCCTCCGGGTTGACGTAGATCAGGCCCATCTGGATGGCGGCCAGCGGGTTCTCCAGCGCCTTGCCGGATTCCTGGTCGATGCGGGTCTCGCCCAGCCACTCTTCCTCGGAGCCCCAGTAGATGTCCTTCATCGGCTCCCAGATATCCTTGCGGCCGCCGCCGAAGCCGAACACCGGCCCGCCCATGCTCTCGATGGCCACGTTGCCGGCCAGGATCATCAGGTCGGCCCACGACAGCTTCTCGCCGTACTTCTGCTTGACCGGCCACAGCAGGCGGCGGGCCTTGTCGAGGTTGGCGTTGTCCGGCCAGCTGTTCAGCGGCGCGAAGCGCTGCGAGCCCGAGGTGGCGCCGCCGCGGCCGTCGCCGGTGCGGTAGGTGCCGGCCGAGTGCCAGGCCATGCGGATGAAGAAGGGGCCGTAGTGGCCGTAGTCCGCCGGCCACCACGGCTGGCTGTCGGTCATCAGGACGGTGAGGTCGCGCTTCACCGCCGCATAGTCCAGCGACTGGAAGGCCTCGGCGTAGTCGAAGTCGTCGCCCATCGGGTCGCCCGACTTGCCGTGCTGGTGGAGGATCTCCAGCGACAGCTGGTGGGGCCACCAGTCGCGGTTGCTGCGGCCGAGCAGCGACCTCAGCGCGGCCGGCTCCTTCTTCGGGTCGCTCAGCGGGCTTCCAGCGGATCCGTCCATGGCTTTCCTCCTCTTGCGGGTTTGAGGAGCCAGCCTGTGCCCGGCGGCGGACAAAGTAAAATCGATAGAATTTG
The DNA here is from genome assembly GCA_024711185.1 of Brevundimonas sp. Lineage (GTDB taxonomy): Bacteria > Pseudomonadota > Alphaproteobacteria > Caulobacterales > Caulobacteraceae > Brevundimonas. The sequence goes on from JANJTI010000115.1 coordinate 910, forward strand.
TTCTCGTCAGCAGGCCAGCTTATGAAGTCGACTCTGCGAACCAGCGCATGCGGCAGGCCATGATCGCCGTCTCGCCCAGCCGGTCGACCAGCCGCCAGTTGACCACCGCCCCGATCGGCGCGCCGACGACGGGGATCAGCTGAGCCATCTTGGCCAGATCGATGTAGTCCCGATACTCCTGCTGGAAGCGCCGCCAGTCGTAGTCGGCGGCGGCGCCCCCGTTCGCGATCCAGTCCTCGAGCGCCCTCAAGGCTTCGGGCCGTCTCTGGGCGCTGGCGAACGCAAGGTGGAAGATGTGCAGCAGGAACAGGCGTTCGCCGGGCGCGCCGCCGCCCCAGCCGTAGACCGAGACGATATCGGCCAGCATCCGCACCTTGATCGCCATCAGGGCCGGAAAGTCCGCCGCCGCCAGCACGAAGCCGCCCGCCCCCGCCACGCCGCCCTCGACGCCGGCGGTGTTCCGGTACCTCCGGATCAGGGCCCGCACCTTCGCCTCGCGCGCCGCCAGCGAGCCGCCTGCGGGCGGGCGGGCGTTCAGCACCTCCGAGCCGGTCAGGATGCCCCTGGTCATCGCCTCGACGCCGGAGGTGACGATGGCGTGCACCCGCTCGGGGATGGCCCGGTTGATCCTCGCCTGCGTCGCCCGCGAGGCTTTGTCCCACAGCCCCGGCCGCTTCAGCACCCTTCCTCGCCACGCCTCCAGCTCGGCGCGGATGGCGCCCTCGTCGGCCACCGTCAGCAGGCCTTCGGGAACGTCTTCCGCCGCCACCATCTCTGGCAGGGTCTGTCGGGGACTCTCGGGCGGCCGGGCCATGCTCTCTCCAGTGACGCGGCGTCACGGTTGCAGGGTCGCGCCGCCGGGTCTAGACCCCCGGGCGACCGCGGTTTCGCAACCGCAACCCTCCCATTCCTCCCGGAGACGAACACCCATGGCTCGCGCGAAGATCGCCCTCATCGGGGCCGGCATGATCGGCGGCACCCTGGCCCACATCTGCGCCCGCGAGGCGCTGGGCGACGTGGTCCTGTTCGACATCGCCGAGGGCACGCCGCAGGGCAAGGGGCTCGATATCGCCGAGGCCACCGCCGTGTTCGGCCAGGACGTGGCCCTAAAGGGCGCCAACGACTATGCCGACATCGCCGGCGCCGACGTCTGCATCGTCACCGCCGGCGTGCCGCGCAAGCCGGGGATGAGCCGCGACGACCTGATCGGCATCAATCTGAAGGTGATGAAGGCGGTCGGCGAGGGGATTGCGAAGCATGCCCCCAACGCCTTCGTGATCTGCATCACCAACCCCCTCGACGCCATGGTCTGGGCCCTGCAGAAATTCTCGGGCCTGCCGAAGGAGAAGGTCGTCGGCATGGCCGGCGTGCTCGACTCCGCCCGCTTCGCCTACTTCCTCGCCGAGAAGACTGGCGTGTCGGTGCAGGACATCCACGCCTGGACCCTGGGCGGGCACGGCGACGACATGGTGCCGATGGTGCGCCACTCGACGATCGGCGGCCTGCCGCTGCCGGACGCCGTCAACGCCGGCTTCATGAGCCAGGACGACCTCGACGCGATCGTCGAGCGCACCAGGAAAGGGGGAGGCGAGATCGTCGCCCTGCTCAAGACCGGCTCGGCCTTCTACGCTCCGGCCGAGAGCGCCATCGCCATGGCGCGCTCCTACCTGCTGGACCAGAAACGCGTCCTGCCCTGCGCCGTCTGGGTGTCGGGCGAATACGGCCTGAACGATCTCTACGTCGGCCTGCCGGCCCTGATCGGCGCCGGCGGCGTCGAGAAGATCGTCGAGTTCACCACCACCGACGACGAGAAGGCCATGCTGGCCAGGTCGGTCGACTCGGTGAAGGGCCTGATCGAGGCCTGCAAGCAGCAGGACGCCTCGCTGGCCTGAGGCCTGTCGGCCCGCGTCGGGCGGGAGGTCCCGCGGGACCGACGACCGCGGACAGAAACAGGAGGGCCGCGGAGCGATCCGCGGCCCTTTTCTATTGCGCGGGAGCCGCCGGCAGGTAGCCGACGTGCCGCGCGAACTCCGGCAGCATGGTCACCCAGACCGCAGTCGGATCGGTCAACTGGTCGACCCCGCCGGGCTGCAGCAGCAGGTCGTACTGCACCGCCGCCGTCGCCGGTTCGCCGGCCGCGCCCGGCGAATGGAAGGCCTTCAGGAAACGGCGCTCGCGGTTCCAGTCGTTGACCATGCCCGGCGTGATCGATCCATTGGCGAAGCTGGCCGAGTACTGCAGGTCGGCGCAGACGTCGTTGCGGCAGCCGTAGAAGAACACCAGCCAGGTCAGGTCGCCGTCGCGCACGGTCAGCCAGACCTCGTCGCCCTGGCGCTGCACAGGCTCCACCACCCCGCCCTTGGAGGCGATCCACGCCCCCACCTCGGCGATGGCCAGCCCCGGCTCGGAGGCGGTCTGGGCCGCGGCGGGGACGGCGAGGCTCATGGCGGCGGCGACGGCGGCGAGGCTGCGGATCATGCGTATCTCCCTGGGAGGCCCAGCCAAGCCCGCCCGCGCGGCGAAAGCAAGGCGTCAGTCCCGCTCGCGCGCCAGCCAGTCGGCCCCGGCCATCTCGTTCAGCCGCGACACCGTGCGCTCGAACTCGAAGGCGCCGACCCCCTCGCGGTACAGGTCCTCCGGCCGCGCTTCGGCGAGCGCCACCAGCCGGGTTCCCGCCTCGTACAGGGCGTCGACCAGCGTCACGAACCGCCGCGCCTCGTGGTGGTTGTCCGGCCCCAGCGCCGGCACGTTCTCGAGGAACAGGGTGTGGAACCGGTCGGCGACGGCGAGATAGTCCTGCGCCCCCAGCGGCCGGGCGCACAGCTCGGCGAAGGTGGCCCGCGCCAGGCCGCCGTCGGTCCGCTCCAGCGTCACCTCCCGGCCCTGCACGTGCATCGTCGTCGGCGCCTCGTCCTGCTCCCCCTTGAGCGCCGCCCACAGCGCCTCGAACCCGGCCCGCTCGCCCGGCAGGTGCCAGACCCGAGCCCCCATGATCCGGTCCAGCCGCCAGTCGCGGGCGCCGCCCACCTCGACCACCTCGCAGCGCTCGCGGATCAGGTCGATGAAGGGCAGGAAGAGCTGGCGGTTGATGCCGTTCAGATACAGCTGATCGGGCGCCCGGTTGGAGGTCACCACCAGCACCACCTTCTTTTCGAACAGCGCCTCGAACAGGCGGCCGAGGATCATGGCGTCGCCGATGTCGACGACCTGCAGCTCGTCGAAGCACAGCAGCCGCGACTCCGAGGCGATCAGCTCGGCGGTCGGCCGGATCGGGTCGTCGCCTTTCGACTGCCCGAACACGCGCCTGCGCTCCGCCGCGTCGCCCTCGCGCCACGGGCGGATCAGCCCGTGCACGCGCGCCATGAACACGTGGAAGTGCGCCCGTGTCTTCCGCGGCTCCGGGGCGCAGGCGCAGAACAGGTCCATCAGCAGCGACTTGCCCCGCCCCGGCGGCCCCCACAGGTACAGGCCGCGCACCTCCGGAACCCGGCCGAACAGCCCGCGCTTCGCCAGGTCCCGCTCGACCCGCGCCAGGGCGTCGACCACCGGCCGCTGCGACGGATCGGGCGTCAGCCGGCCGTCGGCCAGCCGCTCTTCATAAGCGGTGCGTATGCGGGAGGGCATCGTTCTCGGGCTTAGCGATCCCCGCCCGTCCTGAAAAGCGATTGCTTCGCGCCCGCGAAGGCCTACATGCACAGGCCGTCGATCCACTGCATTTTTCGCGCTCAAGCAGCGAGGCTCCGCGAGCCGAGCGGCAGCGCGTCCGAAGGACTGCCAAAGATGAGCTATGTCGTCGCCGTCGTGGGCGCCACCGGCAATGTCGGCCAGGAGATGCTCAACATCCTGGACGAACTGCAATTCCCGGTTTCGAAGCTTCACGCCCTGGCCTCGCGCAAGTCCAAGGGCGTCGAGGTGGCCTTCGGCGACCGTTCGGTGAAGTGCGAGGATCTCGAGACCTTCGACTTCTCGACCGTCGACATCGTGCTGATGTCCGCCGGCGGCGCGGTTTCGAGGGAATGGTCCGAGAAGATCGGCAAGGCCGGGGCCATGGTCATCGACAACTCCTCGGCCTTCCGCATGGACCCGGACGTGCCGCTGATCGTCCCCGAGGTGAACCCGGACGACATCCGGCTGGCGACGAAGAAGAACATCGTCGCCAACCCCAACTGCTCGACCGCCCAGCTCGTCGTGGCGCTGAAGCCGCTGCACGACGCGGCGAAGATCACCCGGGCCGTGGTCTCGACCTACCAGTCGGTCTCGGGCGCCGGGAAGGAGGGCATGGACGAGTTGTGGAACCAGACCAAGGCCATCTACGGCCTCGGCGACGCCAGCCCGAAATTCTTCCCCAAGCAGATCGCCTTCAACGTCATCCCCTTCATCGGCGCGTTCCGCGACGACGGCTACACCGATGAAGAGGCCAAGATGTGGGACGAGACCCACAAGATGCTCGACCCCGACATCCGCCTGACCGTGACCTGCGTCCGCGTTCCGGTCTTCGTCGGCCATTCGGAGTCCGTCACCGTCGAGTTCGACCGCCCGATCACCCCCGACGAGGCCCGCGCCATCCTGCGCGAGGCCCCCGGCGTGATGGTCGTCGACAAGCAGGAGGCCGACGGCTACGTCACGCCCGTCGACGCCGCCGGCGAGTTCGCCGTCCACGTCTCGCGCATCCGCCAGGACCCGACCGTGCCGAACGGCCTCAGCTTCTGGGTCGTCTCCGACAACCTGCGCAAGGGCGCCGCCCTCAACGCCGTGCAGATCGCCCAGCTGCTCGACGAGTCGGGGACCATCCAGCCGAAGAGCGGCTACCGCTCGATCACCGTCTGATCTTCCTCCATCCCGCCGGCTCCCCCCGGCCGGAGTCCATCATGGCCACCCCCTCGAGCTCCGACGCGAGCCGCGCCGTCCTCCTCTCCGCCTTCGCCTGCTACACGCTTTGGGGCCTCATGCCCCTGCTGTTCATGGGCCAGGCGCAGGTCGGTTTCGACTCGCTCGAGATTCTCGCCCACCGCTGCGTCTGGGCCGTGGCGGTCGCGGCCCTGCTGGTCTGGCTGGCGAAGCAGGGCGGCCAGGTCGCGGCTGTGTTCCGCAACCCGCGCACCCTCGCGTGGCTGGCCTTCTCCACGGCCCTCATCGGCCTGAACTGGGGCATATACGTCTGGGCCACCACCCACGGGGCCACCCTCGAGGCCAGCCTCGGCTACTACATCAACCCGCTGCTCAACATGGTCGTCGGCCTGTGGTTGTTCCGTGAACGGATCGATCGCTGGGGCTGGGTGGCCATTGGCCTCGCCGCCGTCGGCGTCGCCTTCCAGACGGCGGCGCTGGGCCGGCCGCCGTGGATTTCCATCGTCCTGGCCCTGTCTTTCGCCACCTACGGCGTAATCCGCAAGCGCGTCCCCGTCGACGCCCAGGCCGGCCTGTTCGTCGAATGCCTGCTGCTGGCCCCGCTCGGCCTCGCCTGGGTGATCTGGTTGCAGGCGTCCGGCGCCGGGGCCGCCTTCGACAGCCCGACCAACACCCTCTGGGCGCTGGCCAACGGTCCCGCCACCGTGCTGCCGCTGGCCCTGTTCGCCTGGTCGGCCCGGCGCCTGCCGCTGTCGACCATCGGCTTCATCCAGTTCCTCGCCCCGACGCTTCAGTTCGCCGTCGGCGTCTGGGCGGGCGAGGCCCTGACGCCCCTGCGCGTGATCAGCTTCGCCTTCATCTGGGGCGGAGCCGGCGTGTTCGCAGCCGCGGCCTTCTTCCGCCACCGCGCCGCGCGCGAGGCCCTGAAGCGGTGCGCGGAGCCGGTGTGAAGCGGTGATTGGTGGTTGGTGATTGGTGGCTGATGCCGCGGCCGGCGCCCGATAACCCCTGCCGGTGAACCGGCAATCACCAGTCACCAATCACCAGCCACCCTTCACAACGCCCCGTACAAGGCCTCGATCAGCCGCACCGCCCGCGGGTCCCCCACCAGATGCCGCGACTGACGCGTCATC
>JANJTI010000124.1 GCA_024711185.1 Brevundimonas sp.
AGTCGATCTACGGCTGGCGCGGGGCCGAGGTGGACAACATCCTGCGTTTCGAGCGCGACTTCCCCGGCGCCAGGGTGATCCGGCTGGAGCGCAACTACCGCTCGACGCACCACATCCTCGGCGCCGCATCGGGCCTGATCAGCGCCAACCGCGGGCGGCTGGGCAAGACGCTGTGGACCGAGGAAACCGCCGGCGAGAAGGTCAGGGTGCGCGGCGTCTGGGACGGCGAGGCCGAGGCCCGGCTGATCGCCGACGAGATCGAGACGGCGAAGAAATCCGGCCTCTCCTATCGCGACATGGCCGTGCTGGTGCGCGCCTCCTTCCAGATGCGGGCGTTCGAGGAACGCTTCGTCATGCTGGCCATCCCCTACACCGTGATCGGCGGACCGCGCTTCTTCGAGCGGGCCGAGATCCGCGACGCCCACGCCTACCTGCGCCTGCTACTATCGGAGGACGACGACCTCGCCTTCGAGCGTATCGTCAATGTGCCCAAGCGCAGCATCGGCGACACCTCGGTGCAGAAGATTCTGACTATCGCGCGGGAGAACGGCGTCCCGGCCATGGCCGCCGTGCGCGCCCTGCTCGGCACGGACGAACTGCAGGCGCGGACCCGGTCGGCCCTCGCCAATTTCGTGCGCGACCTCGATCGCTGGCGGGCCCGGGCCCAGGAGATCCCGCACTGGGAGCTGACAGAGCTGGTGCTGGAGGAGAGCGGCTACACCGACATGCAGAAGGCCGACCGGACCAGCGGCCAGACCCGGCTCGACAACCTCAAGGAGCTGGTCCAGTCGATGCAGGCCTTCGACAGCCTGACCGCCTACCTCGAGCACGTCTCGCTGGTCATGGACCTTGACCGCGGCGAGAGCGCCGACTCGGTGCAGGTGATGACCCTCCACGGCGCCAAGGGGCTGGAGTTCCCGCTGGTCTTCCTGCCCGGGTGGGAGGAAGGCGTCTTCCCCAGCCAGCGCAGCATCGACGAGAAGGGCGAGAAGGGCCTCGAGGAGGAGCGTCGTCTGGCCTATGTCGGCGTCACCCGCGCCAAGCAGGACGCCCGCATCAGCTTCGCCGCCAACCGCCTGGTGTACGGGCGCTGGACCAGCCAGCTGCCCAGCCGCTTCGTCGACGAACTGCCCCTCGACCACGTCGAGGCCCAGTCGGACACCGGCTACTACGGCGCGTCGGCCGGCATGAAGGAGGCGAAGTCCCGCTGGGACGACGCCCCGAGCTTCGGCTCGGGCTATTCTTCCCCCGGCTGGAAGCGGGCCCAGTCCTTCACCGCCGCCCGCGCCCCCTCCGACCGCCCGGCCCGCCACACCCTGATCGAGGGCGACGGCCGGCTGATCGCCACCGCCGACCCCAAGGCCGGCTCGGGCTGGTCGAAGGGCGACCGGGTCTTCCACCAGAAGTTCGGCTACGGCCACGTCCGCGCCATCGAGGGCAACAAGCTGGTGGTGGCCTTCGACAAGGCGGGGGAGAAGAAGGTGATCGACACCTTTGTGGAGAAGGCGTGACGAAGCCTCCCCTCGATCGGCCTGACCGGCCTGTCCGAGACGCGCCGGACGGCGGGGCTGAACAGGGTCAGGCGGGGCGCAGCCCGTCGAGCGAGGACGGTCGCTCGCGCAGGTATTCCATGGCTCGTCGGCGCAGGCGTTCAATCTCCGGCTTCAGGTGCGCGCCCAACTCGCCGTCGTCCCCGCGCAACTCACAGAACACGGCCAGGGCGAAGGCCCAGCTGCGAGGCGACAGGTAGCCCGAGCGGCGGCTCCGCCAGCCTTGGCCGAAGGCGTCGCCATGCTGTTCGAAACTGAAGGCGGCGTTGGCCCCGAACACACCCAGTCCAGTGTAGGCGACGGCCAGGTCGGTCATCAGTTCGTGGGTTTCGTCCGCGACCAGATCCTCATGCGGGGCGAGCAGATAGTGCGCCATCTCGTGCGCCAGGGTCGCGACCAGCAGGCCGGGTTCGTCGAGCAGATCCGGCGCGTAGGAGATCACGACCTCTCCGTCCGGTTCGATGCGGAAGGTCCCCTGCGGATCGCTGTCGCCCTCGATGACGACGAACTCCGCGACTCGCGCTCCGTTCACCCGCCGCCCCTGCGGTTCGAGACGGCATGGCCAATCGTTCTCAGGCATCTGCATGATCCCGCGGATGCAGCTGAAGACGTGCAGGGCCCGCTCGTGTCCGGTCGCCTCCGTCGGCGGAAAGAATTCGCGGGTGGGCAAGGCGACTGGCGTGTCCTGCAGAGAGAGCTCGCCCCCGAAACGCTCAACCAGCAGTCGCCAGGTGTCGAGGTGCCACGCCTCGAGATCGGGGTCGAGAAAGAACCCCCCCGCCAAACAGTTTCGCCAGCATCGCCCCCAACTCTTCCTTAAGCCGCCTCCGCCACCCTGCCCACGTGCGCGCCCCCCGTCCAGCGACCGCCCCGTCCGACCCCGCGCCCCACTGGTGGGAGGCGGCGATCTGCGGCGCGATCATCGCCATGATGACCGGGGCCCTGATCGGCCCGGTGTTCGCGCCCACCCAGGAGGAGACGCCGATCCTGCGGCTGGTCTGGCTGCCGGCCTATGCGGCCATCGCGGGACTGCTGCTCTACCGGATCGACCGGCTGTGGCGGGCCTGGCCGGCGGTGCTGGCCATGGCGGCGGTGATCGGCCTGGCCTTCGCCTCGCGCTACTGGTCGATCGACTTCGCCACCACGATGCGCCGGGTCATCGCCCTGGCCATCAGCTGCGGTTTCGCCCTGTATCTCGGCGGCGTGTTCCGGGGGCCGCACCTGCCGCGGCTGCTCATGCTCACGACCCTCGTCATGGCCGTGGGCAGTCTGATCATGGTGTTCGGCTTCCCCCATATCGGCGTGCACCAGGCGGAGAACGCCGGCCTGTGGCGCGGTCTTTGGTACGAGAAGAACCAGATGGGGGCGGTCATGGTGATCGGCGCGACGGCCTCGGCCGCCTGCCTCGCCTCACCCGATCGTCGGCGACTGTTGCCGGCGATCGCCCTCGTCCTGTCCAGCGTCCTCGTCCTCGCCACCCAGTCCAAGACATCCCTGCTCTGCCTCGCCCTCGGCGTCGGGACGATCGGCGGTTTCTGGACGCTGCGACGCGGGGGCGCGGCCTTCTCGGTCGCGGCGATCTGGGTCGCCGTGGTCCTGGCCGGGCTCGGGATCTGGGTCTGGGAGACGCATTCGGTGGCGGTGCTCGAGGCTCTGGGCAAGGACCCGTCGCTCACCGGTCGCACCGACATCTGGGAGGCGCTGATGCGCAAGGTCGCCGACCGGCCGTGGACCGGCTACGGCTACGGCGCCTTCTGGGGTCGCGAGGGCGAGTCGGCTCCGGCGGACTGGGTCCGCAAGGAGACGCAGTGGCCGGTGCCCAACGCCCACAACGGCTGGATCGACCTGCTGGTGCAACTGGGCTGGCCCGGCGCCTTCCTCGTCGGGACGCTGATGGGGGCGACCGCCCTCGTCACCATGCTGCGCAGCGCGGGCGCCGGTCTGCGCGAGGGCTGGTGGGCGCTGGGCTTCCTCGCCGCCTTCTTCGTGCTCAGCCTGTCTGAATCGATCCTGATGGCCCACCAGGGCCTGCCGTGGGTGCTGTTCCTGGCGGTACTGACCCGGGCGGTGCTGCCGTCGTCCACAGCCGCGGCCGTCGCGCTTGCCCCGCCGGGCCGCCGGGCCTACCAGACCGGCTCCCGAATCGCCGCACAGTATCCGAATGGGCCAGTCCGCCGACCTCCTCTCCCTGTTCGATGACGAGCCGACGCAGCCGCGTCCGGCCGAGGCCGCGCTGACGCCGCAGGCCATTGCCGCGAAGCCGCAGCGCGAGCCCGTCGCCAGGACCGCCGTCGAGCACGCCGCCGCCGCTCCGCTGGCCGCCGCCACCGGCTACTCGGCCTCCTCGATCGAGGTGCTGGAGGGGCTGGAGCCGGTCCGCAAACGGCCGGGCATGTACATCGGCGGCACCGACGAACGGGCCCTGCATCACCTGTTCGCGGAAGTGCTCGACAACGCCATGGACGAGGCGGTGGCCAAGCATGCGAAGCTGATCACCGTCGACCTCGACGCCGAGGGCTGGCTGTCGGTGCGCGACGACGGCCGTGGCATCCCTGTCGACCCCCACCCCAAGCACCCGGGCAAGTCGGCGCTCGAGGTGGTGATGACCGTGCTGCACTCGGGCGGCAAGTTTTCCGGCAAGGCCTACGAGACCTCGGGCGGTCTGCATGGCGTCGGCGTCTCGGTCGTCAACGCTCTCTCCGAACATCTCGACGTCGCCGTCTGGCGCGATGGCCACGAATGGCGGCAGTCGTTCAGCCGCGGTCATGTGCTGGGCCCGATCCAGCAGGTCGGCCCCTCGCGCAAGAAGGGCACCCTGATCCGCTTCAGGCCGGACGAGGAGATCTTCGGGGTCGGGGCCGCCTTCAAACCGGCGCGGCTGTTCCGCATGGCCCGCTCCAAGGCCTATCTGTTCCGCGGCGTCGAGATCCGCTGGACCTGCGCGCCCGAGCGGATCACCGACCACACGCCGGCCGAGGCCGTCTTCCACTTCCCCAACGGCCTGGCCGACGCCCTGTCCGAGCGCATCGGCGAGATCGAGACGGTCACCCCGACCTTCGCCGGTCGGGTCGAGCGCAAGGGCGAGGCCGGCGCGGTGGAATGGGCCGTCACCTGGTCGCCAGCCGGCTTCGGCGAGGACGACGGCTTCGTCAGTTCCTACTGCAACACGGTTTCCACGCCCGATGGCGGCACCCACGAGTCGGGCTTCCGCGCCGCCCTGGTGAAGGGCCTCAAGGCCTATGGCGAGCTGACCGGCGAGAAGCGCGCCGGCCTGATCACCGCCGAGGACGTCATCGCCAACGCCGGCGCCCTGATCTCGGTCTTCATCCGCAATCCCGAGTTCCAGGGCCAGACCAAGGACCGCCTGTCCTCGCCCGAGGGCGCGCGTCTGGTCGAGCAGCTGCTGCGCGACCCGTTCGACCACTGGCTGACCGAGAGTCCCAAACAGGCCAACCAGCTGCTCGGCTTCATCGTCGAGCGGGCCGAGGAGCGACTGCGCAAGCGTAAGGACAAGGAGGTCCAGCGCGCCGCCGCCACCCGCAAACTGCGCCTGCCCGGCAAGCTGGCCGATTGCACGCGCCAGGCGGCGGAAGGCACCGAACTGTTCATTGTCGAAGGCGACTCGGCCGGCGGCTCGGCCAAGCAGGCCCGCGACCGCAACACCCAGGCCATCCTGCCCCTCCGCGGCAAGATCCTGAACGTCGCCTCGGCTTCGGTCGACAAGCTGCGCCAGAACGCCGAGTTGTCCGACCTGACGCTCGCGCTGGGCGTTCAGCCTGGCAGCCGCTTCAACATCGACGACCTGCGCTACGAGCGCATCGTCATCATGACCGACGCCGATGTCGACGGGGCGCACATCGCCGCCCTGCTGATCACCTACTTCTACCGCGTCATGCCCGAGGTGATCCGGCAAGGCCGGCTGTTCATGGCCCTGCCGCCGCTCTACCGCATCCAGGCCGGGCCGCTGTCGGAGTACGCCCGCGACGACGCCCACCGCGACGAGTTGCTGGCCACCACCTTCAAGGGCAAGAAGGTCGAGATCGGCCGCTTCAAGGGTCTCGGCGAGATGATGGCCTCCCAGCTGAAGGAGACCACCATGGACCCGAAGAAGCGCACCCTCGCCCGGGTCGAACTGCCCGGGGACGAGTCCGAGATCGAGGACCTCGTCGAGCGGCTGATGGGCAAGAAGGCCGAGGCCCGCTACCAGTTCATCCAGGACAACGCGCGTTTCGCGGTGGCCGATCTGGACGTGTGATCAGGACCTTGATCTCGCGCCGGTAAGGATTATCCTTACCCCATGATCACGAGCCGCATCACCAGCAAGGCCCAGACGACCGTGCCCCAAGCCGTGCGCAACGCCCTCGGCCTGAAAGCCGGTGACGAACTGGCTTACGAGATTCGGGATGATCGCGTGACCCTCACCAAGGCTCGCGTTCCGGGCCGGGATGATCCCTTCGCCACCTTCGAGGAATGGGACAGCGAGGCCGACCGGCGGGCCTATGCCGACCTTTGAGACGGGCGACGTCGTCAGGGTGCCGTTCCCCTATACGGACCGGGACGTGCGGCAACACCGTCCTGCCCTCGTGGTCTCGGCGGCTCCACTCGGAGACGATGGCCAACTCTACTGGGTCCTGATGATCACCAGCGCCGAGCATCGCCGCTGGCCCGGGGACGTCGCCCTAGGTCGGCGCTACGGCGAGGCGGGACTGCCGGCGCCCTCCCTGATCCGCACCAGCAAGATCGCGACCGTAGAGGCTGCTCGCATGCTGCCGCTCGGCCGGATGCCGGCCTCCTTCATGGAGACCGTCCGGGCGGAATTGGATCAGGCGCTGGGGCGCACAGGCTGATTCCGCGCACACGGCTTCCCGACGTCGAACGTCAGGACGGCTCCACCCCGCGCATGAAGGATTCCGGCGCTGTCCAGGTGCCGGGAATGTATTCGTTGGCCCAGCGGCACATCTCCCGCACCACGGGGTGCAGGCCCCGCCCCTTCGGGGTCAGGGCGTAGGCGAAGCGTTCCGGACGGGTCTGATAGGGCCGCTTCTCGACCAGCCCCGCCGCCTCCATCTTCAGCAGGCGGTCGGCCAGCACGTTGGTGGTGATCCGCTCGGGCGAGGCCAGGAAGTCGGAGTACTTCGTCTTGCCGTTCAGCAGGTCGCGCAGCACGACCAGCGTCCAGCGATCGCCGACGATGTCCAGGGTGGTGGCGATGGGGCAGCCGGAGCGTGGCGCGGGCATGTCGGCTCTCATGACTTGTAACTTGCAAGTTACAAGTAAATGAGTCCTCTTTCCACGGGTTCAAGGGAGGGCGGAAATGATCCAGACGTTCAAGGGCGGGTGCCTATGCGGGGCGGTCCGCTACAGCGTGGAGGCCGAGCCGGGGATGGTCGGGGACTGCTACTGCGTCGATTGCCGCCGGAGCAGCGGCACTACCCACTGCACGCACGCGGTCGTCCCGGAGAGCGCCCTCAGCGTCAGCGGCGAGCTCACCTTCTACGACCGGCCGGCCGACAGCGGGAATCTGGTCCGCCGAGGCTTCTGCGGCCGCTGCGGATCGGCGGTCTACTCGACTAACCTCGGCCTGCCGGGCATGGCCTTCATCCGCGTCTCGAGCATGGACGATCCGGAGCAGGCGGCGCCGCAGATGACCGTCTACGCGAGCCGGGCCCCATCGTGGGCGCAACTGGACCGCAGGCGGCCGGTGTTCGAGACCATGCCGCAGGGCGGCCCGGAGGCCGTGCTGGCGGACGTTTAGATCTCAGCAGCTCGTCGGCGCGCCGTAGCGGCTGACCTCGCCGTGAGCGTGGCCGTCCATCAGGTGCAGCACCGTCATCCGGTCGTATTCGCACTCCGGCATGTCGGCCGCGTCGGCGTAGCCCAGGGCGCGGGCGATCAGGGGCACGGTGTTGCTGTGGCCGACGATCAGGACGACCGCATCGTCCGGCAGGGCGCGCACCCGCTCGGCGATGGCGGCGACGTGGGCGGCCGCGCCGCCTTCCAGGCCGAAAGGCTCAACGGTGACGGAATGGGACGCCGCCGTCGGGGCCGCCGGTGAGGTTCCACAGGACCCAGCTGTCCATCGTGCCGAAGAGCAGCTCCCCCGCCTCCGCACGCCTCCGGTCGGGGTCGACCTCGTCGAGGATCCAGCGCGCCTTGGGCCCGGCGAAGTACGTGGCGAGGGGGAGCCCGACCCGGTCCTTCCAACGGTCCGTGCCCCCGTCCCTGGCGAGCTCGTCGCAGATCCCCTGGGTGCGCGTGTCCTGCCAGACGATCGCGTTGTATGCCGCCCTCCCGGTCTCCC